>NZ_JAGKRH010000199.1:0-2930 GCF_017939245.1 Aeromonas sp. PrichA-15
CAAGATGTCATGCTGAGGTCTGTCGAACATCGCTTTGGGGATTCGTTGCCGGCATCACCGGTGGAGTGGCTGACTGATAATGGCTCGGCGTATCGAGCCCATGAGACCCGCGCGTTTGCACGAGAAATCGGGTTGGAGCCCAGAACGACAGCAGTGAGAAGCCCACAGAGTAACGGTATAGCGGAGAGCTTCGTGAAGACGATGAAGCGAGACTATATCGAGATGATGCCAAAACCGGATAGCCGAACAGCGGTAGGCAATTTGGCTATTGCGTTTGAGCATTATAACGAGCACCACCCGCACAGCGCCTTGGGATACCGTTCACCACGGGAATTTCTGCGCAGTCGGGTATCACAACCCTAAGCGGGAAAAAGTGTCTGGACCTATGGGGTCAAATCCAGGATCAGAGGTCACATCATAAAGGTCAGTAATCAAGATGGGGCTTCTTGCCTGCGCATTGGCGGCACGCGGCACGACATCATAATCACGCAACATGAAATAGCCATTGCGGACGGTCGCTTCCGATGAGGGGCGATTGCGGTCTCCACTCCCAATCAGCACTGCATCAAAGGGACGATCCTGATAGGAATAGACCACATTCCCCCCCACAACAGTGCGGGTGACCTGCTTGTTGATGGTACGCACCACGATAGGCTGGGTGAAGAAACGGCGATCATCTGCTTGAGTGACATCCGACCCCAGGCTGGCAAATTTGAAGACGCTCCAGTCAGATTTGTTGGTGCCTGGGAGATCCATGCGCCAGATATTGCCCCCCGTATCACCCACATAGATGCGATCGACTTTGCCATCACCATCGCTGTCAAGCGTAGCTACCGACCCGGGCATACTGTCGGTCATCCCCGTGACTCTGAGGTTGCTGGTTGAAGTCGCAGCAGGGGTCGCACTGAATATCAGCGCCCCAGTATCGGCATTGACGATGTAGATACCTCTCCCCATGCTGTCACTGGTTCCCAATCCCAGCACGCTCTTGTTCACGTCATAACCGCCAGCAAAGATAAGCACGGGATCACTGACTCCCGGCACAAACGCGACTTCCGGCACCGACCAGGTCAGCCCCAGCTCACCAAAACCAGTCGTCAGACTGTTCAGACGCCATTTCAGTGTCGGCGTATCCGGGCTGGAAACGTTGAATGCATAATAGGCTTTGCCGCCGCTCCTCAAGCCGGTGAATACCCAGACAAAATCGCTCTCCGAGGATTTCAGCACCCCGTTGCGATTGGCATCTTTGATAAGGGCCACCGGAGAAGAGTCAACACCGTAGATATGTTCGGCTGATTCCGCATTGAGACGCAGTGCCTTCTGATTGGCCATGAACTCATAAGGTATCGCCGCCCAGCTTTCGTCTATGGTGCTCCCCATGTCCTTGAACATATGCAGGAAACCGGCATTGGTCCCAAACAGAATACGCAAGTCCGGTGCATCTGTCGGGTTACCGGATTGCGGGCCATAGTTCAGCACCAGGGGACGTGAGTGCAGGGGGTCACCCATGATATGGGTGCGGATCAGGGTTGATGTATCAAAGTCCTCATCGTCGACATCCAACCCCTTGGTCCAGTTGATCAGGGAATCGAGTTCAGTCGTCGTAACTGCCTGCATGAAGGTCATGAGCGCAGCTTCACTGCCAGCCTGCGTCACCAGATTTGCCTTGGTCAGCTGATCGAGACGGTTCTGGGCATTGTTGATGACATAGAGGCTGCGGTTGCTTTTCCCCGCCAACATCTCTTGCGCCCCACCTTCAGCCACCTTGTTGCCATCACGGCCGGATGACCAGAAAGTCTGGGCACTGTCGATGATGGTGCCATCAAACTTGATAGCAGGCAGTCCCCGGCTGTCAGCCACATAACCGTCAGGAGAAAAGATCAGTTTTTTCAGATTGCCTCGCCATCTGGGACCATCATCCGGCTCAAACATGGCGTAATAGATGTTGTTGAGACTGCGAGTCCGGTCAAAGTTGTTGCTGGCAATGGCGGGGGACACCAGCGAGGTATTGATCCGCAGGATCGCCAGCAGCGATGCCTTCAACGCATCACTCAAGGCAGAGGCGTTGGTTGCCGGATAATAAACGCCGCCACCACGACGGGCTGTTTCAGCAAGCAAATTACCGGCCCCGCTGATCGCCTCGTCACCAAACCCGACGGTAAAGGTCGTGACTGTCTGGGTACCAGGGGAAACGGCATTCACATCCTTGTGTTTCATATAGCCCGCCAATGCGGCCAGATAACTGCTGGACCTGTTCCCTGACCCATAAGTAACGGTAGTGCCATAAGCCGCTTTTTCATCGCTGGACAATGTATTTATCAATCCTTGGACAAAGGTATTGGCATCCCCGTCCTGAGTCGGCTCTCCATCTGTGATGTATATGACGTAACCGTTGTTTGAGCAGTTGTCATAGGGGGCTTGATAGGTACCTGTCGGGCTTTCGGCGGTCGTATCTCTCGTGCCTCCTTGCAAGCCATAAACAACGCTTCGTCCCCCGAAGAATCGATACGCCTCACTCAACGTCTCGCATAATGGTGTGTTGGTACTGGCTGTCAGGGCTTCGACCCGATCCAACAGATCCTGCTCTCCCGTCTTGCCATTTGCCAGTGTGACCTCACTGCCTAATATGTCTCTGACAATACGTCCGCCATTATTATCAGTGTCATCATTTCTATTAAATACTGCTAAATAGCTGTTCCGAATAGTAGATCACCGGAGGAAGGGAACTCAGTCCAGTTTGTGCGATCTGATTAGTCGCTAAACAAAACAAGCCACACCCAAAGGAGGCGTTGTTGATCAAATCCGTCGCTGGATGGCCGTTCCCCAACCCGTTGATACCACTCAATTCACTGGCTGGCGAACAGGCATACCAAGCCCTATCAGCTTGTTCATCACCTTCACGCCAGCCAGGATTTCGCCCACCTGGGCGT
>NZ_JAGKRH010000200.1:0-1953 GCF_017939245.1 Aeromonas sp. PrichA-15
CGGGGTCGGTCTGGTCGTCCATTGGCTGGCGTCGTCGAACATCCAGGCGATCAGGGTCAGAGCAGTTCGTGGATCTCGCTCAGGATCTGGTCGACCCACTGCTCGATACGGGGTCGGTCTGGTCGTCCATTGGCTGGCGTCGTCGAACATCCAGGCGATCAGGATCAGAGCAGTTCGTGGATCTCGTTCAGGATCTGGTCGACCCACTGCTCGATACGGGACTCGGTCTGGTCGTACTGGTTGGCGTCATCGAGGGCCAGCCCGACGAAGTGACGGCCATCGTCGATGAGCGCCTTGGAGGCGTCAAACTCGTACCCCTCGTTGGGCCAGTAGCCCACCAGCTTGACCCCCTTGGGGACCAGCTGATCGTGCAGCAGGCCGAGGGCATCCTGATACCACTCCCCATAGCCCAGCTGATCGCCCATGCCAAACAGGGCGATGATGCGTCCCTCCAGATGCAGGTCGGCGATGTCTTCCCAGCGAGATTCCCAGTCCTCCTGCAGCTCGCCGAAGTCCCAGGTGGAGATGCCCAGGATCAGGATGTCGTACTCCTGCATGCGGGCGAGGTGCACATCCTTGATGTTGTGGAGATCGACCAGCTCGGGGCCGATGAGGGCGCGGATCTTCTCGGCGGCCATCTCGGTGTAGCAGGTGGTGGAGCCATAAAACAAACCTATCTTCATCGCTCTTCTCTTGATCGCAGTCGGCAAGGGGCGTGACCGGCACAGCGGCGCCCGGGGGGAGGGCGCCAGTCTAGCAGATTGCGCCGGGCTCTTCACCGCCTGAGGGGATGTGCAGCCTTGCCTTGCGGCCCGGGTGGGTCGGCACGTTACAATGGCGACCTGTTTCCCTGAGCGCGGCGCACCATGAGCAAAGCAGAATCCCATCCCCTGATCGAGCCGTTTCTCGACGCCCTCTGGCTGGAGCGGGGGCTTTCCGACAACACGGTCAGCTCCTATCGCACCGACCTGGAAAAATTTGCCCTCTGGCTCGATGAGCAAGGCGGTTCCCTGCTGCTGGCGGGGCTGGACGACATCCAGCACTACCTCGCCTGGCGGGTGGACCATCAGTTCGCGGCCAGCAGCACGGCCCGTTTCCTCTCGGCCCTGCGCCGCTTCTACCAGTATCTCAATCGCGAGAAGCTGCGCAGCGACGATCCCACCGTGCTGCTGGAGGGGCCAAAGCTCCCCAAAAAGCTGCCATCGGATCTGAGCGAAGCCGAGGTGGAGGCGCTGCTGCAAGCGCCCTTGGTGGACGACCCGCTGGAGCTGCGGGACAAGGCAATGCTTGAGCTGCTCTACGCCACCGGGCTGCGGGTGTCCGAGCTGGTGGGGCTGACCGCCGAACACGTCAGCCTGCGCCAGGGGCTGGTGCGAGTGGTGGGCAAGGGCAACAAGGAGCGCCTGGTGCCCATGGGGGAGGAGGCGGTGCACTGGCTGGAGCGCTACTACCGGGAGGGGCGCACCCTGCTGCTGGGTGGCACCAGCTCGGACGTGGTGTTCCCCTCCAAGCGGGCCCGGATGATGACCCGCCAGACCTTCTGGCACCGCATCAAGCTCTATGCCCTGAGAGCCGGCATCAGGGGGGAACTCTCCCCCCACACCCTGCGTCACGCCTTCGCCACCCACCTGCTCAATCACGGCGCCGATCTGCGAGTGGTGCAGATGCTGCTGGGCCACGCGGATCTCTCCACCACTCAGATCTATACCCACGTGGCCAACGAGCGGCTCAAGGCACTGCACGGCCAGCACCACCCCAGAGCCTGATCGCCTCACCGGCCTTGCAACAAAAAACCGCCCGAAGGCGGTTTTTTTTGGTTCATCGCGGCTTTCCGGGGAAGGCCGCCTTGATTTTCAGAAAAAAGTATTCTGAGTCCCTAAATCCATATGCCATGCGCTTTATCACTTTGATCTTGTTGTTCACCCCTTCCAGCACACTCGTGTGCATCGGGTA
>NZ_JAGKRH010000201.1:0-5983 GCF_017939245.1 Aeromonas sp. PrichA-15
TGGTGGGCATTCCCGCGGAATGCATGGTGTTTTTGCTCATGGGGGGAGCGTATCTAAGGAGCAGGATCAAGCAAGCAGGAAAGTGGGATCAAGAGACGATCGTCTCATTTTTCCTGTGTCAATACTGTTCCGGTGAATACTTACGACTCGCAGTTTGGACACTTTATGTTAATTGAAGACATAGGCATCAAAGACAAATAGGTCCAATACTCGCCATTCTTAATTAATCGTGTATGGCATGTACCACAGTGGGTATACACAGTAAACTGAGTACATTCACTGCACCTATACCAACGCTTTTGATGATTTGATCTCTTTGAAGTAGTTACATCAGCTACTTTTTCAGATCCGCAAGACACGCAGAAATTTATGGCTTGAGTATCATCAGACTCACCATGAAATTGCGTATTATCTTCAATGCCATATTGCAAAAACATCCCTAACATACGTTGAATTTCATCAAGATAGCGTTGCGACTTCATTGGATTGGCACATACTGCACCATAGTTTGTAGCTTGGCGTTCATGGTATGCAGGCTCCCAATCAAACATGGATAGTTCACCTAAATAACTGTCTTTAGCCCATTCCTGCGGGGAAACCACATTCTCAACCGCTTCTAACACAGGATGAAGAACAAACACGCTGTTCGCTTGACCTTCGCTATAATCCTTGCCGCAATAGAGTTCATGGATAACCCCACCAATCCCACCTTTCTGCTTGAGATAGGCAGCAGAATAGTACTTTGCATCGACTACTAACCGCTTTGAGATCTGGTTACCACTTTTAGTAGTCGCTTCCACATCCAAAACAAAATCAGGGCGCTTACCATTGGCTAAGAACGGTTCGTATTGCAGAGTGATGGTTCTTGAAACACTTGGGTTGAAAAAATGAATGCTGATTTGTTCTTCATTGCCTTGAATATTCGCAATCAATTTTCGCTTCCAGTTTTCCTCGGGCTGATATCGGAGTGCCTGAGTCAGCACTTTAATAATTTGAAGCAAACACCACCGCTCATAGAGTAGTGGCATGTTGAGTAGTCCAATCGCCTCAATCTTCTCCAGTGAAAGCAAAATGTCCTCATCTGCCAAACCAATCCGTTCTTTTAACTTCTTGAAACCTGAGTGGACAGCTTGGTACGCTGGATTCTGTACAAATGTCATTGAGTTGGGAAAGGTACTTTTACTTTTGACTTTGCATTGACGCCATTCCTTCTCAACTTGTTGGAAAGGCTTTATTTTTGGCGCCAATACCTGATGCACCATTCTTACTTTTTCTCGCTCAGTAGCAAAGTAACTAAGGCGCTTTCGAATTGTCGCTCGTTCCTTTTCCTGTTCAGAAAATTCTTCCGGTGTCAGCTTCGTTTTCCAGCCATTTTCATTGAGGATAATGCCTTGATCGCGTAATTTTTTAAAATTGTCTCTATCTCTCTGGAGTGACAGCGAATCTGAAAGAAGAGTCAGGCGGGATATGTACTTTGGAAACAAAATCGAGACTTTTCCTCTTTTAGATGGCGCAGGAAATAGCGCATCTATTTCATAGCTACAATTAGATTTGAATACACTAGAATACATACTTCCAGAGCTGAGAATAGTATATCCATCGTGTTCAAATTGTTGCCATTCAGCATGTAAGGAATACTTAACTTTTGCCCACCACTTATTTTCCGAGTTTGTAGGGTTTGTAGGATTCTCGAGTTTGACGTAGCTTGTGGTCACGTTCAAATGCTGAAGTGAAATATTGGAGTTGATTTGAGATAACTTGTCCTCTAATTCATGGTTTATTTCTTTTATGCTGCATTGTTTTTTTAGTCTTTCCAAGTCTTTAACCACTAGGTCTCGGTTGATTGATCGATAGTCTTTTAAACTATCTAAACGCTCATTAAGCTTTTCGACGGCACTAGAGAAACGACTTGTTTTATTCTCAGCCACCCTAGCTAATTGCTTTACAATACTCAGGGTGCTGGACACGACGTACGAGACATATTGATTCTCTGGCACGTTGTAGCTTGGCTCAGACGCGCGACTGGTTAAATGCTTACGCGAACCTTTGGTGCATATTTCCATGAATGTACGCGGAACGGGGCGCACTTCTTTGGCTGGCTTTAATGCTTGAACTTCTTTCAACTCGACTTTGGGCTTTTTGAGGATGGTTTGCGCATTAGTCAGAATTGATGCAATCAGCGACAAAGCCTCTTGATCGATGGCCGCAACCTGAGAATTTTTAGCGTCGCCCGTAATATGACTGTTCTCATCGAGGATCAGCTCCCACAGATCCCAGGGCGAGATCGTGAACATTTTGTTAAAAATTAAAAATAGTTTTTTGCCTACAAAACAAATACTTATAGGCCTGTGATATGCAGTTAACTTTATAGTCAGGATCGCCTTCACACTTTTTAATCGTCACTGCACGTCATTTCAGCTCAAAAAATGCGCATGAAATCCAAAAAATGATAATTTCCATGATTTCCATAGTTAACAATTTGCTCACATCCTCACCCTGAAATTTGACCTGGTGATCCGGCTGTGATCTCATGCTCCTTTTCAGGAGTGCTCTCATGTCTATTGATGCCGTTTTCGCTCAGTTCTTCGACAATATTCACGACCCTCGCCAGCATGCCAAGATTTATTATCCCTTCTACGATGTCCTGTTTCTCACCGTCTGTGCCGTGATCGGCGGGGCTGAGGGCTGGGAAGATATTGAGGATTTCGGCGAGGTTCATCTTCCCTGGTTTCAATCCAAGGGACTGTTTAAAAACGGCATTCCTGTCCATGACACCATTGCCAGGATCATCTCCGGCATCAAACCAGAGCCGTTTCAGGCCGCCTTTGTGCGGTGGACTCAAGCCATTAACCAGCACACCGATGGCGCCCTGGTCGCTATCGATGGCAAAACCCTGCGCAGTTCCTATGACCGTGAGGATCGAACGTCGACCATTCACATGGTCAGTGCCTATGCCGCCGCCAATAAGCTGGTGCTCGGACAGATAAAAACCGACGCCAAGTCCAATGAAATTACCGCTATTCCCGAGTTGCTGGCGCTGCTCGACATCAAAGGCTGCCTGGTATCCATCGATGCGATGGGGTGCCAGACCGAGATCGCCGAGACCATCCTTCAGCAAGGTGGCGATTACTTATTGGCCGTCAAAGGCAACCAACCCAAGTTGTTCGAGGCGGTTCGACAGGCCCTCGCCCCGCTGGCGGCCACCCCGTTATGCGCAGAGACGATGACGCTTGAGAAGGCTCATGGCCGCATCGATGGTCGTGAGTACCATGTCATGGCGGCGGGCGAGTTGGCCGCCCAGTTTCCTCATTGGAAACAGTTGCACAGCATTGGCGTGGCCATCTCCTATCGCGTTGAAAATATGCAAAAAATTACCATAGAGCAGCGTTATTTCATCAGTTCCAAAGCGTTGGTGCAGGATGAGTTTGCGCGAGCGGTGCGTGGGCACTGGGCCATCGAAAATAGCCTGCACTGGGTGCTGGACGTCACGATGGGCGAGGATGATTGCCCGATTTATCGCGGTGATGCCGCAGAGATTTTGGCGTGCATCCGGCACATGGGGCTGAACATGCTCAGGGCCGAGACTTCACGCAAGGCGAGCGTAAGACGGAAGCAAAAAATCGCAGGAATGAGCAGTGAATATCTGGAAACGGTACTCAATGCGGGTCTCAAAAAACTGGGTGAAATTTAACAAAATGTTCACGCTCTCACCCTGCCACAGATCCGCTTTAAAATCTAACAGATAGCGTGAAAGATCCGATTTTGTCTTCTCGGAGATATCAATATCCAGCTTTAACGTTGAGCTGCCAATCACAAAGGTAATCTGACCCGCTGTTCGCCTCGCTTCACTGCGCCAAACCCGTTGTTTTGCATCCCAATGAGCAGGCTCAACCCACCACACTGCATTAGAAGCAGGATCGATAATCGACTCTAACTGCCTTCTCTCGCCATTGGGCATGGCAATGTAAGGGGGCGGTAACTGATCACCATGCTTAGTTTTTATCGCAAGTTGAGCAAAACGTAGTTCATCGACCTTAGGGTAGATGGTGGTGTGTGCGGAAAAGGCGTTGTTTCCAACCTGCTCAAGCTTTAGCGAGTACTTCGACTCGCTAACACTGACTAAGGTTTGCTTATCGTGCCATTTGGTCTCGATAAACTTGATAACAAATGGAGCTTCCATAATTATGCCCAGTAGTTCACAACGCCATCATTCGCTTCGGCATTTTTAACTAATCGCTCTACCGATTTGGTGCATGAAAACTGCGCCGCTATCTCCGTCTTGTTATCCAACAGCGATTCAAGGCGAGGCAAAAACACACGGTTAACAAGCTCAGCTTTACTGTAATCACCCACTTGCTTATCGCCATCAAAAGTGAATTTTGGCAGCACCTTATGAACAATAAAGTTGTTGATGGCCAGCGACTTATTGTCGTTTACATCGCTAAACAGACTTATATAGTTAAGCCCTTGTCGAATGGTGCGCATACCAAACTCTACGCCAAGTGGGTCAAACACTTCTCGGTTTAGGGTGGTGAACAGCTCGCAGAATTCATCTGAGCGTTCAAATTTTGGGTAAGGGGTACGCTCGCCAAGTTCTGCAATATCAAACACTAGTGGCAAAGTAACGTCATCTAGCCCGTAAGAGTCAATCTCATCAAAAATGGTATCCCAGTCGGTCAGCAAAGGGCTCTTAAACTTCATCACGTGCGCGCGATCGAGAATTTTCGGTGATAGGTAATGGGTCGTTTCATCGATGTTGATAGCACCAATGATTCTTACGTTAGCAGATATCGTGATCGATGATGGCGTACCGAGAACACCAGCCAACATACGTCTAATGTCACCGTGGTATTTGATTAGTGAGTCTTTATCGCTAAAACCAAATGCGCGTTTCATTTCAGCGTTAATATCTTCATCTTGCATAAGTGCAACAAAGTCCACGATGCCATTTTTGCTGAATTTTTCTTGCGCGTTAGAAATGATCGAAACAACCCCTTTTAGCTCAGCGAGAACATGTGCGGCTTCATCATCCGAGTAAAGTTGAATGGTCGGTTGCTCGTTACGCTCCTCTAGCTTAGAAAGAAAGTCGGCAAAGTAATATTCCACTCGTGCGAGATTCATTTCGTCTAAGCAAATGAAGTATGGAATATCAGGATTTTGTCTCGCCTCGATCAATGCCTCAAGGAATGGTGTCGCCAAGTATTTTTTCTCTAATGGGTTGTAATAACCCAGCAAGTCCTCTGAACTGGTCCAGTTAGGTTTAACGGGGATAATTTTCGATACCCCCCCAATTGCTTTAGCAAACGACTGAACCAGGTTCGTTTTTCCAGAGCCCGAGTCACCCGCCAAAATGATGAGATCATTGGTGCGAACAAGCGTTAGGAAGTTCTCGATGATGTGGCGAGGGTACAAAATGTCTCGATCTTTGAGATACGCTTGAATGTAAGAAACTGCATCGCTGTAGTTCGAATCAAGGGATTGTGCAAAAGAGATATGTTCGCCAAGATCCTTATTAGACAAGGTGCTTCCAACAAAAAAGTCGAAATCTTCTTCATCCAAGAACTCAAAATTCTTTAGGAAGATGGCTTTCTCTTTGATAAAATCCGTTAGTTTCTCGACTTTTCTTGCCATATTTTCCTCTGCTCTCCTGCTCTTTTCGATAATGACGTCTAACTCAGCTTTGCTTGCTTGAATCTTCAGATTTAGCCGATGATTATCATTATTTAGTTCTTCATTTCTCTTAATTGAGCTTTCAAGCTCTGACGTTGATATTTTGATTTTATCCTGTGTACTTTTGAATGCGTCTGACAACTCCGCCAACTTGTTAGTCATATCCTTTCCTGATTACCCATGACCCTCAGCCAGCTTCAAGAGCCGATATGGCATCGGAGGGCTTGCCACGACTGCATGCCCCAATTCAACCAACATGCTCTTGAGGTCAAAACGATGATTAAACCGGAAGCAGTATTCCGCAAGATGCCTT
>NZ_JAGKRH010000202.1:0-1917 GCF_017939245.1 Aeromonas sp. PrichA-15
TTGTGCTTGAGCATCCAGGCGGTGTCATATTTGACGCCCAACTGGCGCTTTAGCTCCATCGCTGACAAGCCTGTTTTGGTTTGTGACAACAGGTGCATTGCCAGAAACCACTTGGTCAGTGGGAGCTTGGTGTTTGCGAAAATCGTATTTCCAGTCAATGACATCTGGTGACGGCAGTGATTGCATTGCCACACACGTGGCCGCCTTCTCAGGCGACAACAGGTCTTGTTGGCACATTCAGGGCAGACAAAGCCGTTAGGAAAACGCCAAGTGAACAGCGCATTTTCGCACTGAGCCTCAGTGCCATAGTCCTTGAGAAACTCAAACAGACTGTAGCCTTTCTGGAATTGGATTTTGCTTTTGGCCATGATCTCGCACCTCGATAACTGTACGTAAGATCAGTATAGTTCGTGGTAACTGACTGCTAATCATGGGTAATCAGGTTCTCCAATGTAACAGGAATTGAGCCTGGCCCCCAAGCCGATATTGCGAAGGGCTTGGGGCTTAACGTTATAAAGGGTTATTTTAATGCTAGTCATGTTCCGGACAAGGTAGATGGTTACTATCTTATGCATGTGTTTGAGCATTTTGAAGACCCCTTCTCTATCTTTAAATTGATGACAGAAACGTTGAATGATGCCGGAAGAATTGTCATTGAAGTTCCTGATTTTGGTGGTTTTCATGTACAGCGCCTCTTCTATTATAATATCTACTTCATGCAAGTTTTGGCCCGTGATAACAAACTTAAAATAATATATCACCGTGTTGAGAATGACAGTTTAAGGGTTGTTTTTGTCAAGGCTGAAAATACACGTTACAACGAAATTGAAGTGGCCTTTGATAAAGCCTTTTATATCGATAATCTCTCAATGTTCAAGCAGCGGTGCGATGCATCTCGCGACAGAGTAAATGATTTTCTTAGAAAGGCAGATAGCGTCGTCTGGTGGGGGGCCGGTTCTGCATCAGTGATTCTTCTGAATGGAGTTGAGAAAGAGATTTTGGACAGTACGAATATCATTGTCGTTGATGGTGACAAGAATAAAGCCGATCGCATATTGCCTGGTGTGAATCTCAAAGTGAGTTATTTTGAGAAGATCCGTAATCAGCATGTCAGCAATCTGGTAATTGCTTCAAGTTTCTATAAGGAAATATTTGAAACAATGAAAATTCATGGTGTCACCTATGAACATGTCGAGGTATTTAGTGATGCCTGATTAAAGGCATAAGGAGAAGGAACGTCAGAATGACGTGTAGTAAATAATTTCCTGATTACCCATGACCCTCAGCCAGCTTCAAGAGCCGATATGGCATCGGAGGGCTTGCCACGACTGCATGCCCCAATTCAACCAACATGCTCTTGAGGTCAAAACGATGATTAAACCGGAAGCAGTATTCCGCAAGATGCCTTGGTAAATGCTTCGCTCCGAGCTTATGACAACTGCCCCGCAGCGAGTTCTTCACATTCCCTATCATCGTGTTTACCCAGTTGAATGCCGGATGATCCAGCAAATCAAGGTTGCCCCCGGTGACAACACCCAGGTGCTCACAATTGGCCTCCTTGACCGCTTTGAAACAGGCCAATCCATCGGATATCACCGCGCTACCACTGGCAATATGCCGTTTTGCCCAATCAGCAATGACGTTGGTTTTGAAACCATCGACCACCGTCATCCGCATCTTGATTGGATGCCCTTCCTTGTTCAGGGCTACTGCTGCCACAAACGGCGTCTTGCCTGCCGCGCCGCGACCTCGTTTGCCACCACGGCGCTCTCCACCCCAGTAGACATCATCGAGCTGAATGATGCCGCTGATGGGCTGCTTGTCATCGGACTCTTTCATGGCTTGCAGCAGCTTGTGCTTGAGCATCCAGGCGGTGTCATATTTGACGTCCAACTGGCGCTTTAGCTCCATCGCTGA
>NZ_JAGKRH010000202.1:1927-41148 GCF_017939245.1 Aeromonas sp. PrichA-15
GGTGTTTGCAAAAATCGTTTTTCCAGTCAATGACATCTGGTGACGGCAGTTATTGCATTGCAGCACGCGTGGCCGACTTTTCAGGCGACAGCAGGTCTTGTTGGCGCACTCAGGACAGATGAAACCGTTAGGAAAACGCCAAGCAAGCAGCGCGTTTTCGCACTGCGCTTCAGTGCCATAGTCCTTGAAAAAATCAAACAGGCTGTAGCCTTTCTGGAATTGGACTTTGCTTTTGGCCATGATCTCGCACCTCAGTAACTGTACGTAAGATCAGTATAGCTCGTGGTGACTGCTAATCATGGGTAATCAGGAATAATTTTACTGGTCGGAAATTGATAACGACCGGGAGTAATGGCGGGACAGAGCCCGCCATCTACTTGATCCTCTCTCAGGTCAGCTCGACAGCAGTACCCTGGCGGAGTTGGCCGGGATCGTGAGCTGCACCTCCCCCTGCACCACCTCGAACTTGTCGCCGTTGAAGGCGTCGGTGAAGCGGCTGGCGGGGCTGGCGGTCTGCCACAGGGGCAGGCTGATGGTGCGCGGCTCCGTGGGGTGGCGGTTGCAGGCGACCACCACCTGATCGCTTTGCAGGGTACGGGCGAACACATAGCTGTGGGGGCCGGCGTAGAGGGTCTGGATGTCTCCCCGGCGCAGGGCCGGGCGCTGGCGGCGCAGCTGGATCAGGCGGCGATAGTGGTCGTGCAGCACGTGATCCCAGTCGGTGGTATCCCAGGGGAAGCAGCGGCGGCAGTCCGGGTCGTTGCCGCCGGAGAGCCCCACCTCGTCGCCGTAGTAGATGGAGGGCACACCGATGTAGGTGATGAGCAGGGTGGCGGCGAGTCGCATCCGCTGCTTGTCTTCCCCCAGCAGGTGCAGGAAGCGGGCAGTGTCGTGGCTGTCCAGCAGGTTGAACTGGGCCAGCTGGTTCTTGAACGGAATATGGGCCCGCGCCAGCTTGAGCCAGTGATCCAGCTCGGTGGCGCTGATCTTGATGGGGTGATAGGCGATGTCCTGCCCCGCCAGGAAGGCGCGGATGGGGTGGGCGAAGCCGTAGTAGTTCATGGCGCCGTCCTCCTGATCCCCCTGCAGCCACTGGCTCGCTTCGAAGAAGTGCTCGCCCAGCACGTAGGCGTCCGGATTCTCCTGCTTCACCGCGCCGCGAATGGCGCGTACATGGCCGCGATTGCCCTCGGCAGTGCCCCGCTCCCCCAGCATGTGGATGACGTCAAAGCGCCAGCCATCGATCTGGTAGGGGGCGCGCATCCAGTAGCGCAGAATGGCGTTGTCTGCCCGATAAACGGCGTCCTGCACCTGTTCACTTGAGAAATCCAGCTTGGGCAGGCTGCGGATCCCTTTCCAGCTAACATAATCCCCTTCCTGATCGAAGGTGTAGAAGCTGCGCCAGGGGGAATCCGGGTTGCTCTGGGCGCCCAGCGGCGGGCAGAACCAGGGGTGCTCGGTGGAGGTGTGGTTGACCACCGCATCCAGGATGATCCTCATGCCGCGCTGGTGCAGGTTGCGGGTCAGCTCGGCAAACTGGGCATTGGTACCGAGGTGCGCATCCACCTTGAAGTAGTCCTGAGTGTCGTACTTGTGGTTGCTCGGCGAATCGAAGATGGGGTTGAGGTAGAGCGCCGTCACCCCCAGGGATTGCAGGTAGTGCAGCTTGGCGTCGATGCCCGCCAGATCCCCGCCGTAGAATTCACAGGCGCCGTGCCCCTCTTCGTGGCGGCTGACCGGCTCGCCCCAGGCCTTGCTGATGACCGCCTTGCCCCTGTACTCGTACTCGTGATGCTTGACGCTCAGCGACGGGTCGCCGTTGCAGAAGCGGTCGGGGAAGATCTGGTAGAACACCTGATCCTGCACCCAGGCCGGGGGCTGGTGATGGCTGTTGAAGCGGAAATGCTGCTCCCGCGGCGGCATGGCGGCGCTGACGCCCGCCCCGTGCAGCCACCACTGCTCCTCGTCGGTGAGGCACTTGAAGCAGTAGAGGTGGATCTCCTGCCCCCTGGCCAGCGGCAGTTCGACCTGCCAGACCTGAAGCCTGTCCCGGGTGGCGACCGGCGTCATGGCGACCAGATACTCCTCGTTGTCCGGCTCGTGGCGCAGCCACACCTCGCGGATGGGGGCGTCCAGCTCGCTGAACAGGGTGAGCTGCAGGGTGTCGGCACTCTCTTTGAACCAGGGTGCCGCCTGGGGGTGAAACAGGAAGGGATGGGTCATGGTATCTACTGTGTCAGAGAGGCTCAGGAATGGGGGATGGGCGCAGGCCATCTTATCCCGTCCATGGGCGTGTGTATGTGACGACCGGCCAGAATGAGACGGTGCTTCCGGCTTGGCTGGGCGGTCTGCCGTGACGCTATTGGGTCAGCAAATCGGCAAGGGCGTTGCCCTGCTCGTGCAGGTGTTCGAGCTGTTCCGCCAGAATGAGACGGGGATCCGGCTCCTGCTGATCGGCCGTTGTACATCTACTGGGTCAGCAAATCGGCCAGGGCGTTGCCCTGTTCGTGCAGCTGCTCCAGCTGATCCGCCAGGCTGGCGGGATCCAGCCCCAGCTGGTCAGCCAGGGTTCTGGGGAAACGGGCGATGATGGCCTGTGCCGGTACGCCGGCCTGCCAGGCGAAGGAGACGAAGACGGCGAGCCGGATGAGCACGGCCTCCTTGCTGACCGGATCGTGGGAGAGGGGGTCGAGCTGCTGGGCGATGGCATCCACGAAGGCGGGCGACAGGTTCCAGCGCCGCGCCAGCTCTGCGCCGAGCTGGGCATAGTCGTAACCCAGCATCTCCCGCTGGGCATCGACCCGGCTGCTGCCTTTCTCGATGGCCAGATTGATGAGCCCCGCCTCTTCCGGCAGGGTGCTCTGGATCAGCAGCTCGCCAATGTTGTGAATGAGGGCGCAGGTGAAGGCGGTCTCGGGATCCACCGAGGTGGTCTGCTGTGCCAGGGTGCGGGCAATGGTGGCGACCTGGAAGGTCTGGGTCCAGAAGTGGAGCTTGTCAAAGCCGGGGGGGGCCTTGAAGCTGCTGATGATGCCGGAGGCGACCACCACGGAGCGCAGGCGGTTGAAACCGAGGCGGATCACCGCCTGTTCGATGGAGGTGATTTCATTGCCACGGCGCAGGGCGGCGGAGTTGGCCATCCGCAGTACCTTGACGCTGATCACCTGGTCCATGGCGATCTTGGCCGCGATCTCGTCGATGCGGGCATTCTCGTCGTTGAAACTCTGCATCAGCTCGTGCAGCAGTTTCGGAATTGTGGGCAGTTGCTTGATCTTGCCAAACAGGCGATCCATCGACATGGCTGAGGCAGCCTCCATTGCTAACAATGCCTCATATTGTGCCACAGCCTGGCCAGTTGTTCCTGCTGGCGAGCGGTTTTGTGAGCCCTAGTACACCCAGTCTTGCAGCCTGTATTCCAAACGGTGCCGTTTTCCCTGGAGGATCAGGGTCTGGGTGGAACCGCTCAGTGTGGCCCCCTCCGTCAGGGTGGCGAGCACGGCCTGCTCTATCAGATCGAGTTCGGGGGGGCAGGCCATGGCGGTGCTGCCGAGGCTGGTGACCCAGAGCTTGTTCCCCTTGAGGTGACCCTGGCCGAAGTAGCGGTTGCAACCGGCGATGCCGTTGACGGTGAAGTGTTCACCGATCTCGATGTCGGGGGGATTGCTGCGGCGGCTGGCGATGGCCTGGCCATCCAGCCGATCGAGCACCCAGTGATGGTGTTGCAGGTCTTGCGAGGCAAAGCGGGGAGCACTGCTGCAGGCGCTGAGCAGAAGCAGGGCGAGCAGCAGTAGCAGGTATCTGGGCATTGAAGGGGCTCCGGTGGTGGGTATGACAAGCATACCCGTCCCCGGGCCCGGGCGGCAGGGCGAGGGGGGAGGAGCCCGACCGCTTCTGTCGCCCCGGGGGAAGAGGGGGTGTCGGCAAATGGCAACACCCGCCCCGAGCGAACCTGTCTACCGGTTGCCCATGGCTCCCCTGGCCGTCTCAGTCCGCAAACAGGCGCTCGGCATAGCGGGCGAGGCCCGAGGCCACCGAACCGAAGTCATCACCCCCCTCCAGCGGTACCTTGGGCAGTTTCTGCTGGATGAAGGCCTTGATGAGGGGGGAGCGGGCACTGCCGCCGGTGACGAAGACCCGGTCAGGCTGCACGCCTGCCGCCTGGATAGCCTCGTCCATCAGCTCGCCAATCTTCTCCAGCAAGGGGGCGGAAGCACTGGCCAGCTGGGGGCGGGTGAGTGCCGCCTCCAGCCCTTTTTCCAGCTCGTTCAGGGTCTGGTGATTGTGCTCGTGGTCGGAGAGGGCGATCTTGCCCTGCTCGGCGCGCCACACCAGTTGATGGCTCAGCTTGTGGGCCCGCAGGCTGGCAAGGCGCGGGAGCTTGCTGCCTGGCTGGCTGTCGAGCTGGAGATCCTGCAACTGGCGGGCGGTATCCAGGCTGTAGAAACGGCTCTGGGCACTGACGTCATTGATGGCGGCGGCGTCCCAGAACAGGGGATGGGGCAGTGGCTTGCCGGTCTTGAGGGTCTCGTGCATGCCGAGCAGCGGCATCATGCCCTCCACGGTCAGGCGGATGTCGAAGTCGTTGCCCCCGATGCGCTGGCCGCTGTGACCGAGCAGGTCGCCGCTGCGATCCAGCTGGTCACGGTGGCTCGGGCCCATGCGCAGTACGGAGCAGTCGGTGGTCCCGCCCCCGATGTCCACCACCAGCACAACCGCATCCTCGGTGAGGCGCGCTTCGAACTCGAAGCCGGCGGCCACCGGCTCATAGAGGAACTCCACCCGCTCGAACCCGGCGAGGCGGGCCGCCTCGCTCAGGATGGCGATGGCCTGGCGGTTGCTCTCTTCCCCCGCCAGTCCCTGGAAGTTGACCGGTCGGCCGATCACCGCCTGGCGGATGGTGCTGCCCGTCTGCTGCTCCGCCTCCCGGCGCACGTGCAACATCATGGCGCAGACGATGTCCTCGAACAGGGCGATCTGGGGAGCCTTGAGGCCATAGGCCCCGAGAAAGGATTTGGGGGACTTGATGTAGTAGCCCTCGTCCGGCTCTTCCAGATAGCGCGCCAGCGCCGCACCGCCGAAGCTCAGCTCGTCGATGAGTCCCTCTTCGCGCATCTGGCGGCGCACCGCCTGGGCCCGGGTCACCACGGGACCGCGCAGCTTGAGGTATTCGCTCTGCTGGACGGGGGCCAGCCCTTCGGCCAGGAGGCCGGCGATGGCGTCCCGGTGGGGGGCGTGCAGGGTGGAGGGAAGGTAATGGGAACCGGAGAGGGTCAGCAGCCTGGGGCTGCCCTGTTCCATCACGGCGACGGCACAGTTGGAGGTACCGTAATCAAATCCGATGAACATGCTGGCCAGACTCCTGTACAAAAAAGGGCTGGTAGCCTACCCGATGCCGCCGGGTCTCACAACCCGGCGGCGGGATCAATGGCGTGGCGACAACGCCTCAGGGATCACTCCACTTCGTTGTCAGAGCGGCCCTGGCTCTCGATGGCCTGGATGTTGCTGAGGGTGGTGTCGGCGATGGCGTGCAGCGCCTCCCGGGTCAGGAAGGCCTGGTGACCGGTGAACAGCACATTGTGACAGGCAGACAGGCGGCGGAAGACGTCGTCGGTGATCACCTCGTTGGACTTGTCCTCGAAGAAGAGGTCTTCCTCCTCCTCATAGACGTCCAGTCCCAGGGCGCCGATGCGGGAGGTCTTGAGGGCCTCGATGGCGGCGTTGGAGTCGAGCAGGCCGCCCCGGCTGGTGTTGATGATCATCACCCCGTCCTTCATCTTGGCGAAGGCCTCCTTGTTCAGCAGGTGATAATTCTCCTTGAACAGGGGGCAGTGCAGGCTGATGACATCGGACTGGCGGAACAGAGTATCGAGATCCACGTACTCGGCGCCCAGATCGATGGCCGCCTGGTTCGGATAGGGATCGCTCACCAGCAGGCGCATGCCGAACCCCTTGAGGATGCGCAAGGTGGCGATGCCGATCTTGCCGGTGCCTATGATGCCGGCGGTGCGGCCATGCATGTTGAAGCCGACCAGCCCCTCCAGGGAGAAGTTGGCGTCCCGGGTGCGCTGATACGCCTTATGGATGCGGCGGTTGAGGGTCATCATCAGGCCCACCGCATGTTCGGCAACGGCCTCGGGGGAGTAGGCAGGCACCCGCACCACCTTGAGTCCCAGCTCCTTGGCGGCGGCCAGATCCACGTTGTTGTAACCGGCGCAGCGCAGGGCGATGACCCTGGTGCCGTACTGCGCCAGCTCGGTCAGCACTTCGCGGTCGGCATCATCGTTGACGAACAGGCAGACCACGGGGAAGCCGTGGGCGAGACGGGCCGTCTTGGCCTCCAGCCGCACGTCGAAGAACTCCAGATCGAAACCGTACTGGGCGTTGGCCTGGTGGAAATGTTCCTTGTCGTAGCTCTTGGTACTGAAAACGGCGACTCTCATGGTGCGCTCTCCGTAGATAATGATGTGGTTAAATTACAACAAATAGTGACCGTCATCACGGGATAAGTGGTGCTGTTTCAACCCCAGGGCATGATGGGGACGGCACTGACCGCACTCTTGTACGAACCATCCACCAACTTGGTGCTGTAAGTCAGATAGACAAGGGCATTGCGCTTCTCGTCGTAAAAACGCACCACCTTCTGCTCCTTGAACACCAGCGAGGTGCTGACATCGAACACCTCTTCCCCCGCCTTCAGCCTGGCGGGCAGGGTGATGGGGCCGATCTGGTGGCACGAGAGGGAGGCGTGGGAGGGGTCCTCCGCCAGCCCGAGTCCGCCCTTGACGCCGCCGGTCTTGGGGCGCGCCAGATAGCAGGCGACACCGGCGATTTTCGGGTCGTCGAACGCTTCCACCAGGATCTTGTGGTTGGGGCCGAGGAGCTTGAAGGCGGTGCTCACCTCGCCGACGGGATCGGCCTTGTCGGCCAGCACCGGGCCGGCCATCAGTGCCCCCAGCAGCAGGGGCAGGGGGCGAGCAAGGGTCTGAAGATGTCTCATGGTCTCTCCTGTTGGCCTCCCTCAGAAAGGGATGCCCAAACGACGATAGAGGCTGGCCAGCACCCAGGCGGGGCCTACCAGCAGAAATTGCAGGTCGGTGAGAAAGGAGGGGCGTTTCCCCTCGATATGGTGACCGACGAACTGGGCTATCCAGAACAGCACGAACCCGATGAGGGCAGGCCACAGCAGCGGCCCCTGCCAGACGTGGCAGAAGGCCAGCTCCAGGGCGGTCAGGGCCGTCATCCCCGTAAAGATCGTCAACGACAGCCGCAGGTAGAAGACCAGCACCGGGATGGCCGCCAGCCCCGCCCAGTTGAGGGACGCTGGCAGGGGACCTGCGGGCAGGCACCAGAGCAGTGCCAGGATGCAGAGGTAGATGCCTGGCACCGCCACCTTGTGGATGGCCACATTGACGGGGTGTTGATGGCTCTGGCCGTAGTCGCGAAACCAGTCATCCAGTCGTTTCATCGCACCTCCCTGGTGCGCGTATTGAGGCCGGGCGACCTCGTGTTCCTGTGCGTCTGCGGCGGGCTGCGCCCACCGGATGGGATGACCCGCGGCTGATCACGCTCCCGGCGGCGGATATTCCCAACGCCGGAGGCCGTGTCCGTTCACGCTCGCAGCGGTGGATATTCCCAACGCCGGATACCGTGTCCATTTACTCCTGCGACGGTGGATACTCCCAATATTGGGCCGGAATGCTTTTGAGCAAGGGGGTCATGTCGGGATTGGGTAGGGCGATGGTGACTCTCTGCTCCAGATTCGCGCTGGCCAGGACCTCGCGGATCTTGGGGTTCTCCCGAAAGAACGCCATGAAGCTGCCGTCGGCATAGGCACGCTCAAGGCCGGTCTGGATCGCCTTGGCCAGCTTCGGCGACTCCGGGCTGACGAAGAAGAACTCGGCGAAGGGGTAGCGGATCAGCAGGTGCTGATCGATCACCAGGTTGGGATATTGTGCCGCCAGCTCGCTGCGTTCGGCGAAGATTTCCACCAGACCACGGGGGAAGAAGTCCAGCTTGTCGCCGTCATTCATCAGGCGAAACAGGTTGCTGTAGCGCCCGGCATAGGTGGGAATGCCTGCCAGTTCCAGGATCTTGTTGTCGGCCCAGCCCACCCCCTGTGCGGCTTTCAGTTTCTTGAGGTCTGCCAGGGTGTTGATCTGGTTGAACCGCTCCTGGGCATCGGCGTGGATGAAGGAGAGGCGCAGCCCTTCCAGACCACGAAACAGCGGGATTGGCACTGCGGTGAGGGAGGATTCCAGCGCGCTGGAGGTACCCATCCAGAACACATTGATGACCTTGCCCTTGGCAAGCGCCTGCTGGAGGCTGTACTGGTTGAGATTGAGGTCGACCCGCTCCAGCTTGTAGGGCTGCCCGGCGTGGTTGAGCGCCAGTTCCAGCAGCTTGAGCTGGTATTCGTTGTCGAGATCGTTGATCGGTCGGCTGGGGACCTTGACGGTGAGCGTCTGTGCTTGTGCCAGCAATGGCAGGCACAAGCACAGCCTGATGAGCCATTTCACGCTTTGATCTCCTGTAGGATCCGGGACTTGCCCGGAGTCTAACAGAAGTTGTCACGCTCTTGCTGTGAAAGGGGCCGGGGATCACCCGGCCGCGTCATCTTCGGGCATGGCCTGCCCTGTGCCCGGCTCGTACCGAGGCCGGGCTTGTTCGCCGCATCAGGCGACGCGACGGAACACGTGAGTGTCGTTGAATTCCTTGGTGCTCTGGCATTCAACACAGAAGCGGGACTCGGGACGGGCCTGCAGCCGCTTGAGAGAGATCTCGTCGCCACAGGATTCGCAATAGCCGAAATCCCCTTCATTGATGCGCTTCAACGCCCCTTTCAGCTTGCGCAGGTGCAACTTGTCGTGCTCGATGCGGTTCAGCTCCAGGCGACGGGCCTCCTCGACACTGGCACGGTCAATTTCATCCGCCATCTCGTTGGTATCGGTGGCGATAGCCTGGCTGGCCTGGGAGTTGAGACGTTCTTCGAGCTCAAGGATTTGTCGCTCGATCTGGCCTTTGTAGAAGGTCAGTTGGTCTTCTGTCATGAAATCACACATACGGTTTGCTACCAGTCAGTTTCCCAATGTTACCCATTGATGGGGGCTGTCTGTCGTCAGACCAAGCCCTTGTATCCCGTTTTGCACCAAATCCATGCAGGAGAGTGCAAATCAGGGCGGGCCTTGTACCAAAAAAACGCAGACATGCAAAGGAAATTGGATAAGGAGTGTGCGCCCTTGCAAAGAAATGGGCCTTCTCCGACAGGGTCTGACTGAGTATCGAACGAGATCCCGCCGCCGTTGGCATCGAGCTTGCAATGGGCTGATCGTGACACAAAGTGTTTAGTATTTGGTGCCGCGCTGGTCATTATACAGGCCGTTGTTTATAGTTTTTTAAACACCGCTGCTTGACAAAGGCCTTTATCACGGGCTTTTATGGTGTGGTCGATTACATTTTCTTAACAAGGGTGTTCCTTATATTAGACACCCTTGACAATGGCAACCGTAAAGTCGGGGTTTAACATGGACAGTATCAAGGGCTGGATGGAGAGCAATCGCATCACGGAAGTGGAGTGCCTGTTTCCGGATTTCACCGGCAATGCCCGAGGCAAGATCATTCCAGCCAACAAGTTTCTGCGCGAGGGGGGCATGCGGCTGCCCGAGGTCATCTTTACCCAGACGGTGACCGGCGAGTACCCGGATGACGACAGCATGATAGACCCGCTGGAGCGGGACATGCAGCTCTATCCCGATCCCAACACCATTCGTTTCGTACCCTGGGCGCTGGAGCCCACCGCCCAGGTGATCCACGACTGCTTTGACGTCAACGGCAAGCTCATCGACATCGCTCCCCGCTCCGTGCTGCGCCGGGTTCTGTCATTCTACGAGAAGCAGGGCTGGAAGCCGGTGGTGGCGCCGGAGCTGGAGTTCTACCTGGTGACCCGCAACGAAGATCCCGACTATCCGCTGGTGCCGCCGGTGGGCCGCAACGGCCGCCCGGAAACGGCCCGCCAGTCGTTCAGCATCGATGCGGTGAACGAATTCGACCCCATCTTCGAGGACATGTACGACTACTGCGAGGCCCAGGAGCTTGAGGTGGACACCCTGATCCACGAATCCGGCGCCGCCCAGATGGAGATCAACTTCCTGCACGGGGATGCCATCGATCTCGCCGACCAGGTGTTTCTGTTCAAGCGCACCATGCGCGAGGCCGCCCATCGCCACGGCATCTATGCCACCTTCATGGCCAAGCCCATGAGCAACGAACCGGGTTCTGCCATGCACATCCACCAGAGCCTGGAAGACATGGATGGCAACAACCTGTTTGGTACCAGCGAAGGGGGCAACTCCGATCTGTTCATGCATTTCATCGCCGGCCTGCAGAAATACACTCCGGCAGTGACCGCTCTGCTGGCGCCGAACGTCAACTCCTACCGCCGCCTCACCTTTGGCGAGAGTGCGCCGCGCAACGTGCAGTGGGGGGTGGAAAACCGCACCTGCGGCCTGCGGGTCCCCTTCTCCGAACCGAGCGCACGTCGGGTCGAGAACCGCTTCGCCGGGGCCGATGCCAATCCGTATCTGGCTCTGGCCGCCACCCTGGCCTGCGGCTACCTCGGCATGCTGGAGAAGCTCGAACCCATGCAGGAGATGAAGGCGAGTGCCTATGACCTGCCCTACAGCCTGCCCCGCTCGCTGGAGGAATCGCTGAGCCACCTGGAGCAGTGTGAACCCATCAAGGACATGCTGGGGGAGCGCTTCATCCGCGCCTTCGTGGCCGTCAAACGCAAGGAGTACGAGACATACTTCGGCGTGATCAGCCGCTGGGAACGGGAATTCCTGTTGCTGAACGTCTGATCTGTCCCCGGGGGAGGCGAGGCCTCTCCCCGTCATATCGCAAGCAAGGGGCCGAAGGCCCGCCTGGCGGGGGCGCCCGCGACCCGGAAGGCACCGAGTAAAGGTGAGGACCACTCTCGCAATGGAGAGGGGGTCACCTGCAATCAACTGGCGACGATGTTCGCCCCATGGAAAGGCATCGAGCAGGCAAGAGAGTGCCAGCCCCGTGAATGGCAGTGACCGGGCAGGCCATCCGTGCCCTCATGAATGGCGACAAGATTCGCCGAATCGAAGGAACCGAGGAGCAAGCAATGCAGCACACCACCCGTGAGTGGCAGCAACTGGAAGCCAGCCATCATCTGCATCCGTTTACCGATTTTCAGGCCCTGAACAAGAAGGGCAGTCGCATCATCACCAAGGCCGAAGGCGTCTATCTGGAAGACTCCGAAGGCAAGCGCATTCTGGACGGGATGGCGGGTCTGTGGTGCGTCAACATGGGCTACGGCCGTCAGGAGCTGGTGGATGCCGCCACTCGCCAGATGCAGCAGCTGCCCTACTACAACCTCTTCTTCCAGACCAGCCACCCCCCTGCTGCCGAGCTGGCCACCCTGCTGGCCGAGATCACGCCTTCCCACCTCAACCACGTCTTCTTCACCGGCTCGGGCTCGGAGTGCAACGACACCGTGCTGCGCATGGTGCGCCACTACTGGGCCAGCAAGGGACAACCTGACAAGCAGGTGATCATCAGCCGCCACAATGCCTATCACGGCTCCACCGTGGCGGGGGCCAGTCTGGGCGGCATGAAGGGGATGCACGCCCAGGGCGGCTTGCCCATTCCGGGCATAGTCCACATCGACCAGCCCTATCACTTCGGTGAGGGAGAGGGCATGAGCGCCCACGAGTTCGGTCTGGCCCGTGCCCGCCAGCTGGAAGAGAAGATCCTGGCACTGGGGGTGGACAAGGTGGCCGCCTTCATCGGCGAGCCTATCCAGGGTGCGGGGGGGGTCATCATTCCACCCGAGAGCTACTGGCCCGAGATCCAGCGCATCTGCGACCAGTACGGCATCCTGCTCATCGCCGACGAGGTGATCTGCGGCTTTGGCCGCACCGGCCACTGGTTTGCCAGTGAAGGTTTTGGCATCAAACCCGATCTCATGTGCTTGGCCAAGGGCATTACCTCCGGCTATCTGCCGATGGGCGCCGTGATGGTGGGGGACAGGGTCGCCAGGGTGCTGGTGGAAGAGGGGGGCGAGTTCAACCATGGCTTCACCTATTCCGGCCATCCGGTCGCCTGCGCCGTGGCCATTGCCAACATCCAGCTTATGCAAAGGGAGAGCATAGTTAAGCGAGTTCATGATAGTATCGGCCCCTATTTGCAGCGCCGCTGGGCTGAGCTGGCGGACCATCCGCTGGTGGGGGAAACCCGTGGAAAAGGCCTGGTCGCCGCGCTGGAAATAGTGCAGGACAAGCAGACGAAACGTCGCTTCCCGGCCGAGCTCCATGCCGGGATGACCTGTCGGGAGTTCTGTTTTAACAATGGCTTGGTGATGAGGGCTGTCGGCGATACCATGATCATATCGCCCCCCTTGGTGATCACCGAGGAACAGGTGGATGAATTGGTCAAACTGGCCAGGCTCAGTCTGGACCTGACGGCTGCAAAGCTGCGGGAATAGGCGGGAACCGGGCAGGTTGGCTTACGCATACAATTTGCTTAGGAGACAAGGACTATGTCTTTTAAAAAGGGAATGATGGCTGCTTCCGTGGCGCTGGTCATGATGAGTACCGGGGCGATGGCCGACGAGAAGGTGCTGCACGTCTACAACTGGAGCGACTATATCGCGCCGGATACGCTGGAAAACTTCCAGAAGGAGACGGGCATCAAGGTGGTCTACGACGTGTTCGACAGCAACGAAGTGCTGGAAGCCAAGTTGCTGGCAGGCAAGTCGGGCTATGACATCGTCGTACCGTCCAACCCCTTCCTGGCCAAGCAGATCAAGGCAGGTGTCTTCCAGAAGCTGGACAAGTCCAAACTCTCCAACTGGCAGAACCTGGACGTCGACCTGCTCAAGGCGCTCGAACCGAGCGATCCGGGCAACCAGTACTCCATCCCTTACCTGTGGGGCACCATCGGCTATGCCTACAACGCCGAGAAGGTGAAGGCCGTGCTGGGGGCCGATGCCCCGGTGGACTCCTGGGATCTGGTGTTCAAGCCGGAGAACATGGCCAAGCTGAAGGAGTGCGGTGTCTCCTTCCTCGACTCGCCGACCGAAATGCTGCCGGCCGCCCTGCAATACCTGGGCTTCAAGCCGGACAGCCAGAAGCCGGATGAGCTGAAGAAGGCAGAGGAGCTGTTCCTCTCCATCCGTCCCTATACCGCTTACTTCCACTCCTCCAAGTACATTTCGGATCTGGCCAACGGCAACCTGTGCGTGGCGGTCGGTTACTCCGGTGACCTGCAGCAGTCCAAGGCGCGTGCCGCCGAGGCCAAGAACGGTGTCAGCCTGACTTACACCATTCCGAAAGAGGGGGCAGGCAGCTTCTTCGACATGATCGCCATCCCGGCGGATGCCAAGAACGTCGAGGCGGCCCACACCTTCATCAATTACCTGATGAAGCCGGACGTGATCGCGAACATCACCAACGTGGTGCAGTTCCCGAACGGCAACAAGGCGGCCACGCCGCTGGTGGACGAGGCGATCCGTACCGACCCGGGTATCTACCCGACGCCGGATACCCTCAAGAAGATCTACACCTTCCCGGATCTGCCGGCCAAGGTGCAGCGTCTGATGACCCGCAGCTGGACCAAGATCAAGTCAGGCAAGTAAGAGTGACGAGTACCCCTCCCGGTCCGCAGTTCGGCCGGGAGGGTGGTGACCACCCGACAGGTTGGACGGCGCGTATGGATGCGCGACTGGCAAAATCACACAAATGAGGACTGATAAGTGCACATGACCAAGATGGCAACGCTGGCCCTGACCCTGGGGTTTGCAAATCTGACCCAGGCAGCCCCTGTGGTTCATTTTTACAACTGGTCCGATTATATCGGCGAGACCACCCTCAGTGACTTTCAGCAGAAGACCGGGATCAAGACCGTCTACGACGTGTTTGACTCCAACGAGACGCTGGAAGGCAAGCTGCTGACCGGACGCACCGGCTACGATCTGGTCGTGCCCTCCAACAATTTCCTGGCCAAGCAGATCAAGGCGGGGGCCTTCCAGAAGCTGGACCTCACCCTGCTGCCAAACCTGAGCAACCTGGACCCCTTGCTGCTCAAGCAGCTCGAGAAGGTGGATCCGGGCCATCAGTACGCCGTGCCCTACCTCTGGGGTACCAACGGCATCGGCTACAACGTCGACAAGATCAAGGAAGTGCTGGGTGTCGACAAGATTGACTCCTGGGCGACCATCTTCGAGCCGGAAAACATGAAGAAGCTCTCCCAGTGCGGCGTGGCCTTCCTCGATTCGGCGGACGAGATGATCCCGGCTGCCCTCAACTACCTTGGGCTCAACCCCAACAGCCATGAGCCGGCGGACATCAAGCGGGCCGAAGAACAGCTGCTCAAGGTGCGCCCCTATGTGGCCTACTTCCACTCCTCCAAGTACATCGGTGACCTCGCCAACGGCAACATCTGCGTGGCGGCGGGTTTCTCCGGCGACATCCTGCAGGCGGCGTCCCGGGCCGAGGAGGCGGGCAAGGGGATCAAGATTGCCTACAGCATCCCCAAGGAGGGTGGCAATCTCTGGTTCGACATGATGGCGATCCCGGCCGATGCCACCAACGTGAAAGAGGCTCACGCCCTGATCAACTACATTCTCGAACCGCAGGTCATCGCCAAGGTGAGCGACTATGTGGGTTACGCGAACCCGAACATCAAGGCGGGAGAGTTCATGGACAAGGCCGTGCGCGAGGACGAGTCAGTCTATCCCCCCCAGGCGGTGCTTGAGCGTCTGTATGTGCAGGAAGCACATCCCCGCTCGGTGCAGCGCCTGATCACCCGGAGTTGGACCAAGATCAAATCCGGAACCTAACCTTGGCGCCCATCCCGGGGCGCCAGATTGTATTGATGGATCGGCCCAGGCCGGAATCACCTTTGGGAGTTTGGTAATGGCGATAGCCTCCAGTGCCTACAAGAAAGCCCTCGAGGGCAGCCAGCAGCGTAAAGAAGTGCTGGTCAAAATAGACAGGGTAAGCAAGCAGTTCGACGAAACGCTGGCGGTCGACAACGTGTCTCTCAACATCCACAAGGGCGAGATCTTCGCCCTGCTGGGTGGGTCCGGCTCCGGCAAGTCCACCTTGTTGCGGATGCTGGCCGGGTTCGAGCGACCCACGGAAGGACGGCTGTTCCTCGACGGCGTCGACATTACCGACATGCCGCCCTATGAACGCCCCATCAACATGATGTTCCAGTCCTACGCCCTGTTCCCCCACATGACGGTGGCCCAGAACATCGCCTTCGGCCTCAAGCAGGATGGCCTGCCCAAGGCGGAGATCGATGCCCGGGTGGAAGAGATGCTCAAGCTGGTGCAGATGACCCAGTACGCCCGCCGCAAGCCGCACCAGCTCTCCGGTGGTCAGCGTCAGCGGGTGGCCCTGGCCCGTTCCCTGGCCAAGCGTCCGAAACTGCTGCTGCTGGACGAGCCCATGGGGGCGCTCGACAAGAAGCTGCGCTCCACCATGCAGCTCGAACTGGTCGAGATCATCGAGCGGGTCGGCGTGACCTGCGTCATGGTGACCCACGATCAGGAAGAAGCCATGACCATGGCCGAGCGGATCGCCATCATGCACCTGGGTTGTATCGAGCAGATCGGCAGCCCGATGGACATCTACGAAACCCCGGCCAGCCGGCTGGTGTGCGAGTTCATCGGCAACGTCAACCTGTTTGACGGCCTGCTGGTGGAGGATGAGCAGGACCACGCCATCATCGCCTGTGCGGATCTGGAGCAGCCCATCTATGTGGGTCACGGCATCAGCTCCCGGGCGGAGAACAAGAAGGTCACCTATGCCCTGCGTCCGGAAAAACTGCTGATGAGCCTGCAAAAGCCGGAAGAGATCGAGCATCCGGACTTCAACTGGACCAAGGGCGAGGTTTATGACATCGCCTATCTGGGCGGCCATTCCGTGTATCACATCCAGTTGCCCTCGGGCAAAATCGTTCAGGCTTTCATCGCCAATGCCGAACGCCACGGCAAACGGCCGACCTGGGATGACCAGGTGTTCCTCTACTGGGAAGATGACAGCGGCGTGGTGCTGCAATCATGAAGGCATTGAGACGACTCAAACAGGTGGGAGGGCGGCAGCTGGTCATCGGCATCCCCTTCTTCTGGCTGTTCCTCTTTTTCCTGCTGCCCTTCATCATCGTCGTGAAGATCAGCTTCGCCGAAGCGGACGTGGCCATCCCGCCCTACACGGACGTGGTGAGCTGGGCAGACAATCAGCTCACCATACTGCTCAACCTGGGCAACTACCTGCTGCTGCAGGAGGATGAGCTCTACATCGCGGCTTATCTGGGGTCCCTCAAGATAGCCCTGGTCAGCACCCTGCTCTGCCTGCTGATCGGCTATCCCATGGCTTACGCCATTTCGCGGGCCAACAAGGAGACCCAGACCGTTCTGCTGCTGCTCATCATGATGCCGACCTGGACGGCGATCCTGATCCGGGTATACGCCTGGATGGGGATCCTCAGCAACAACGGCCTGCTCAACAGCGTCCTGCTGGGCATCGGGGTGATCGACGAACCGCTGCAGATCCTCAATACCAACCTGGCGGTCTATATCGGCATCGTTTACTCCTACCTGCCGTTCATGGTGCTGCCGCTCTACGCCAACCTGGTCAAGCACGACCAGAGCCTGCTGGAGGCGGCCTCCGACCTGGGTGCCCGCAACCTGACCCGGTTCTGGCAGATCACGGTGCCACTCTCCAAGAACGGCATCATCGCCGGTTGCATGCTGGTCTTCATCCCGGTGGTGGGCGAGTTCGTCATCCCCGAGATGCTGGGTGGTCCGGAGACCCTGATGATCGGGAAGGTGTTGTGGCAGGAGTTCTTCAACAACCGTGACTGGCCGGTGGCCTCCGCCCTGGCGGTGGTGATGCTGGCGGTGCTGATCATTCCCATCATCCTGTTCAACCGCAACCAGGCCAAAGAGCTGGAGGGCAAGGCATGAGACGTTTCGGTTTTGCCAAGCTGATGCTGTGGCTGGGTCTGCTGTTCATCTACCTGCCCATGATCATCATGGTCATCTACTCCTTCAACGCCTCCAAGCTGGTGACGGTGTGGGGAGGCTGGTCGCTCAAGTGGTACTTCGGCCTGCTCGACAACAAACAGTTGATCGGATCCGTGTTCCGCTCCCTGGAGATCGCCTTCTACACCGCCATCGCGGCGGTGGCGCTGGGGACGGTGGCGGCCTTCGTGCTGACCCGGATCCCTCACTTCCGTGGCCGGACCCTGTTCGGCGGCATGGTGACGGCGCCGCTGGTGATGCCCGAGGTGATCACCGGTCTCTCCCTGCTGCTGCTGTTCGTGGCCATGGCCCAGCTGGTGGGTTGGCCCGCGGAGCGGGGCATGCTGACCATCTGGATAGCGCATACCACCTTCTGTACCGCCTATGTGGCGATCGTGGTGTCGGCGCGGCTGCGGGAGCTGGATCTCTCCATTGAGGAGGCGGCCATGGACCTGGGAGCCAAGCCCTGGAAGGTGTTCTTCCTGATCACCATCCCGATGATAGCCCCGTCGCTGGCGGCGGGTGGCATGATGTCGTTTGCCCTGTCGCTGGATGATCTGGTGCTGGCGAGCTTCGTCTCCGGCCCGGGTTCGACCACCTTGCCGATGGAAGTGTTCTCGGCGGTGCGTCTCGGCGTGAAGCCCGAGATCAACGCCATCGCGAGTCTGATCCTGCTGTCGGTATCCCTGTTCACCTTCGGTAGCTGGTATCTGATGGCCCGGGCGGAGAAACGCCGTCGCGCCGAGATCGCCATGACTACCCAGATGCAGGCAGTTGCCTGACCTGCCCCGTGATAAGATCCGCATTCCCCCATCCGTCAGGAGAATGGAATGCGGATCTCCCTCTTCATCGGCCAGAGCGCCGAACTGAACCCAGAGCAGGCCCCCGGCCTCATCAGTGCCATCCACAAGCAGCCTGCCGACGCCCCTCTGTGGTGTGATTTCCTCGGCCTTCGCGGGGATGAGCAGAGCGACAGACGCCATCATGGCGGCCCGGATCGGGCCCTGCACCATTACCCGGCGGAGCACTACACCTGGTGGAAGACTTGGCAAACCGCGCTGGGGCTGCCTGTACCACGCACACCCTGGCAGCCTGCTGCCTTTGGCGAGAATCTCTCTGGTTCGGGGCTGACCGAGGCGCAGGCCTGCATCGGCGATGTCTATCGACTTGGAGAGGCGCTGATCCAGATAAGTCAGCCCAGATCCCCCTGTTTCAAGCTCAACCAGCGCTTTGGCTATAGCCAGCTCTCCCAGGTGATGCAGCTGAGTGGCCGCTGTGGCTGGCTGCTGCGGGTGCTGGAAGAGGGAAGGGTGGATCCGCAGGGGGAGCTGACACTGGTGGACAGACCCTACCCTGAGCTGACGGTGAAGCGCACCGCCGACATCCTGTTCAACCAGGCCCGCAACGAGGAAGAGCTGCAACTGCTGCTGGAGAACCCGGCGCTCTCTCCCAACTGGCGCCAGCATGCGGCTCATTGGCTGGAACATGGAGTGGTGGCGGATTGGAGCCGGCGTTTGCTGGGGCCGACCGAGTTCAGGTTGTCTCGACAGGGCTGAAGGCAGGCGGAAAGATGCCTTGTGGCGATTTTTGCTGCTACTCGCTGAATTATTGAGCGTAAAGCCATTTTTTTAGAGTGAATGCAAAAAAAGGCTTGTGTCGGGTCGGGGCTTTCGGTAAATTCTCGCCCCGCAGACATCGGTGTGTAGCGCAGCTTGGTAGCGCACTTCGTTCGGGACGAAGGGGTCGGAGGTTCGAATCCTCTCACACCGACCACATTTGAAAAGGCCGCTCAATGAGCGGCCTTTTCGCATTTGGTCTGTTGAAGCAAAGCTGACATTTCCATTGTCGATTGCTGTTCCTGTTCCTGTTCCTGTTCCTGTTCCTGCTCCGATCCCCCTCATTTGCCCAACTAAAAGGGCCACCGCTCGGTGGCCCCACTGGTGGAGTCTGATCCTGACTCCGGCACTCTAGATTGTGACAATCTCGTTATGGGTCTTGTCGATGGTGCCCTCCTTGCGCCCCAGGCGCTCATTCAGATATGCCAGTGTTGATGCCGCAATGCCTTGAAACCGTGTTGGGTTTGCAGGGCCGCATGCTTGGGGTACTCACTAATGAAATGTGCTATTCCCTCCATCAGTTGTGAACGCAGCGAAGACACGGGCTCATGCCAGGCTTGCAGGCAGAGATGACCAGGGATCAGCTGCTCTCGATACGCTTCCAGCAGTGATTCCGGCCAGGGCTCGATATGGGAATCGTGACGCAGTAAATAGTGGGCGGCGGGTTCACGGGCATAGATGAACTGAACTTGGGCCAGGTCGCGTTGGCTTAGCGTTTGGCTGCCGATATGGCAAGTCAGATATTTCCCCGTCTTCAGATTCAGGAAGTGACCGCGTTGCCGACAGGCAATGATGCGATACCAGGGCAGGGGTGAACAGAGAGAATACCCCTCCAGCTCCTGTTCCAACCAGTGACGGCACTCTGGGGTCTGCACTTCTTCGCGCATGGCCTCAAGTCGTGTCAGCAAGGCTCTGGATGGTTGGGTAGCCAGTATCGCGCTCATCGTCTGCAATCCTCCCTCTGCACAGAATCCCGACTTTCAGTATGGACCCTGAGCGGAAGAGGGGGTGAGAATTCTAATGATTAAAATCAGCTTAGAAGCGCACTTTTTATGCAATAAAAACCATTAGCCGACGAGGTAGGTCCCCGTGCCGAAGGCGATGTGAGTGCCCTCTTCGTTGTGCAGCTCCATGCGGGCGACTGCGACCTTGCTGCCTGCCCGGATGATGTGGGCGGTGGCGATGAACTCGTTGCCGCGACCGGGACGAAGATAGTCCACCCGCAGATCGATGGTGCCAAGTCGCGAGAAGCGCTCCTTGAGATAGCTGGGGGAGAAGTCCTCCAACTCGTCGATGCAGGAGGCGGCGACTATCATGCCGCCCGCCACATCGAGCAGGCTGGCGGTGACGCCGCCGTGCAGTATGTTGTGGAAAGGGTTGCCGATGAGCTTCTGTTCCATCTTGATGCGCAGCTCCACCTTGTCGAAGTCGTAGTGGGTGACTTGCATGCCGATCAGCTTGTTGAAGGGCATTTTTTCGGCGAACAGGTTGGCTATGCCACTGAGCGCCATCTTCTTGAGCATCTGTTTCATTCCTTGAGTCCGCCCTGTCATCAAAGCCGAGTAAAAACTCCAGCCAGTCTGCAACACTTCCTTAACACTCGCAATGGCAGGTTTATTGTGGGCGGCGGCTGCTTTAGAATGGCGACCCCAAAGGAGAGCCCATGACCGTCATTGCCGAAACCCTGCCTGACCCTCAGCCAGAGAATCCCCTTGCCCTGTTGCAGGCGGTGTTTGGCTATCAGCAGTTTCGGCCGGGCCAGCTCGAGATCATCGAGCAGATAGTGGCGGGGCGCGATGCCCTGGTGCTCAAACCCACCGGCGGCGGCAAGTCGCTCTGCTACCAGATCCCGGCGCTGCTGCGACCTGGGCTCGGGGTGGTGGTCTCCCCCCTCATCTCGCTGATGAAGGATCAGGTCGACACCCTGCGTGCCAACGGCGTGGCGGCGGTCTACATCAACTCGGCCCTGAGCCGGGAGGAGATGATCCAGAACTTTGCCGCCATGCGCCGAGGCGAGATCAAGCTGGTTTATGTTTCCCCCGAGCGTTTGCTGCAGCACGAGTTCATGGACCGGTTGGCGGAGCTGCCCCTCGGCCTGTTCGCCATCGACGAGGCGCACTGCGTCTCCCAGTGGGGGCACGATTTTCGGCCGGAATACGCGGCGCTGGGACGGCTCAAGCAGTGGTTCCCCCAGGTGCCCGTGGTGGCGCTCACCGCCACCGCCGACGAGGCGACCCGCAGCGACATGCTGCACCGGCTGGAACTGAACGATCCCTTCATCCACACAGCCAGCTTCGATCGGCCCAATATCCGCTACAGCCTGGTGGAAAAGTTTAAGGCGGCCGAGCAGCTGCTGCGCTACGTGCAGAGCCAGAAGGGCAACTGCGGTATCGTCTACTGCTCCAGCCGCAACCGGGTGGAGGAGGTGGCCGAGCGGCTCTCCCGCCACGGCTGCAAGGCGGCACCCTATCATGCCGGTCTGCCGTTGGAGCTGCGTCAGCAGACCCAGGAAGCCTTCCTCAAGGATGACATCGAGATCGTGGTGGCGACGGTGGCGTTCGGCATGGGCATCGACAAGCCCAACGTGCGCTTCGTGGTGCACTACGACATCCCGAAGAACATCGAATCCTACTATCAGGAAACCGGCCGCGCTGGGCGTGACGGCACTCCGGCCGAGGCGCTGCTGCTCTACGATCCCGCCGACATCGGTCGGGTGCGCCGGCTGCTCGACAACATCGAAAACCCCCAGCAGTTGCAGGTGGAGCAGTACAAGCTCAACGTGATGGCGGCCTTCGCCGAGGCGCAGACCTGCCGCCGTCAGGTGCTGCTCAACTACTTCGGCGAGTACAACGACAAGCCGTGCGGCAACTGCGACATCTGCCTCGATCCACCCCAGAGTTATGACGGCACCGAAGATGCCCAGAAGGCGCTCTCCTGTGTCTGGCGGGTGGGACAGAATTTCGGGGTGGGTTATGTGGTGGAGGTGCTGCGCGGATCGCTGAACCAGCGCATCAAGGATCACGGTCACGACAAGCTCTCGACCTACGGCATCGGCAAGGATCAGAGCCACGAATACTGGATGAGCGTCATCCGCCAGCTGATCCATAAGGGGCTGCTGACCCAAAACATCACCCGCAATCTGGTGTTGCAGCTGACCGAAGCGGCTCGACCCGTGCTGCGTGGCGAGATGAAGCTGGAACTGGCAGTCCCCCGCCTGCAGCCCATCTCCAGCCGCAAGGAGAAGCGCAACGGCCTGCTCGACAACGCCAACTACGACAAGCGGCTGTTCAAGGAGCTGCGCGCCCTGCGCAAGCAGATCGCCGAGGATGAAGAGGTGCCGCCCTACGTGGTGTTCAACGATGCGACTCTGGTGGAGATGGCGCAGCTCATGCCGATGACCGAGGAGGAAATGCTAGCGGTCAACGGTGTCGGTCACCGCAAGCTGGAGCGCTTCGGTGAGGCATTTATGGACCTGATCATCGACTACTGCCGCCGGTAGGGTCGGCCCTGGTAGACCTTGTCATCGACCGCAGCAGGCCCAGGCCGGTAGGCTGGCACAACAAACATTGGAAAGGCGCCCGTTGGTCGGCGCCATGCATTATTTGAGGCTGGCGTAATAGGCCGCCAGATTCTCCATGTCCGCCTCGGTCAGCATCGCCATGAAGGGAACCATCAGTGGCTCGGTACGGGAACCCTCCTTGAACGCCTTCATCTGCTTGAGCAGATAGGCCTGGTTCTGGCCCGCGAGGTGGGGGTAGGTCGGGACGCTCGCCTTGCCATCCGCGCCATGACAGGCGGCACAGACCACGGATTTGGCCTTGCCTGCGTCTATGTCGGCCGCCTTGGCCTGATGGCCCCAGGCAAGCGCCAGCAGGGGCAGGGTATAGACCCACTTTTGCATCGTCTTCTCCTTGAAATGAATAATCGTGATCGCCTGTTAGCCTCGACGAGCCGACGGCGGTATAAAGAGTGACACGAGCATACGCAGGGACAACCCTCATCACCATGAAGTTGATCAACACTTTTGCCACCGAACTCCCCTGGGCTTGCGAGCCCGTTGCCCCGCAGCCGCTGCATGGCCCCAGATTGCTGCATCTGAACCGTGCGCTGCTTGGGGAGCTGGGGCTCGGGGAGGTGAGCGAGGCGCAGTGGCTCGCCTGTTGCGGCCAGGGGCAGCCCCTGCCGGGCATGCAGCCGGTGGCTCAGGTCTATGCGGGCCACCAGTTCGGCGGCTACAGCCCGCGTCTCGGGGATGGCCGCGCCCTGCTGCTGGGGGAGCAGCTGGCGCCGGATGGGTGCCGTTGGGACCTGCACCTCAAAGGGGCGGGCAAGACGCCATTCTCCCGCTTCGGCGACGGCCGTGCCGTGCTGCGATCCAGCATTCGCGAGTACCTGGCTTCCGAGGCGCTGCATGCCCTCGGCATTCCCACCACCCGGGCTCTGGTGCTGCTGGGCAGTGACGAGCCTGTCTACCGGGAGCAGATGGAGAGCGGGGCGACCGTGCTGCGCACCGCGCCGAGCCATCTGCGCTTCGGTCACTTCGAGTATTTCGCATGGAGCGGACAGGGGGAGAAGATCCCGGCCCTCATCGACTATGCGCGGCGTTACCACTTCCCCGAGCTGACCGATGGCGCCGAGCTGTTTGCCGAAGTAGTGCGCCGCACCGCGCGGCTCATCGCCAAGTGGCAGGCGGCGGGGTTCTGTCACGGGGTGATGAACACCGACAACATGTCCCTGCTCGGGCTGACCCTGGATTACGGCCCCTACGGTTTTATCGACGCCTATGTGCCGGACTTCGTCTGCAACCACTCGGATCCGGACGGTCGCTATGCGCTGGATCAGCAGCCTGCGGTCGGATACTGGAACCTGCAGAAGCTGGCCCAAGCGCTGGCCGGCCATGTGGATGGCGACGCGCTCGCGTCGGCCCTGGCCCAGTACGAGCACCAGCTGATGTTGCACTACTCCGAGCTGATGCGCGCCAAGCTGGGGCTGGCGGTGTGGGAAGAGGAGGATCCGGCGCTGTTCCGCGAGTTGTTCCGGCTGCTGGCGGCGCACAAGATGGATTACCACCTCTTCCTGCGACGTCTCGGTGAGGTGACGCGAGAGGGAGCGTGGCCCGCCCGCCTGCTGGCCCTGCTGCCCGATCCTGCCGTCTGGCAGGGGTGGCTTGAGGCCTATCGGGCGCGCCTCGCCCGGGAAGGGAGCGAGGATGGCGTGCGCAAGGGGCAGATGGACGCCGTCAATCCCAAGTATGTGCTGCGCAACGCCCTGGCCCAGCAGGTAATAGAGGCGGCTGAACGGGGCGACATGGCGCCGTTCGAGCGGCTGTTTGCGGCCCTGCAGCACCCCTATGATGAGCAACCGGAATACGAGGATCTCGCCACCCCGCATCCGGGCTGGTATTGCGGGGGCGAGCTCTCGTGCAGCAGTTGAGGAGCCGCAGATGAACTGGCGTATCACGCAGACAGACAGGGAAGCCGGGGTGGTGATGCTGACCTGCCCGGGCCTTGACTGGGACAGCTTCCCGACTCTGGCAGAGGCCCTGTTGCAGGAGTGGGAGCTGGCGGCCCTCGAGCGGGAGTGGGGGGCGGATCGCCACAGCTGGCTGCTGGAGTTTGAAGGCAGCCGCTTTCGGCTCGAGTACGAACATTACAGCGGCTGCTGGCTGGCGGCGGTGCAGCCGGATGACGCGGAGGCGCTGCTCTGGCTGGCTCGGCAGTCCCGGGAGTGAGCTTGGCGTGCGATGCGAGTCAATCCCTGGAGATAACCGCATAAAGATTGAACTATCAATTTTGGGGCGTATAATCTCGCCCCTTGATTATCGCCATGGTGGCGATATGGGTTCCCTAACCCCATTAACCAAAAAGGTCACAATATGAACCTGACTCCGGCTCAGTACCAGACGGCACTGATGCGTCTCTCGTTGTTCCACATCCTGATCATTGCCAGCAGCAACTACCTGGTGCAGCTGCCGATCACCATCTTTGGCTTCCACACCACCTGGGGTGCCTTCAGCTTCCCGTTCATTTTCCTGGCCACCGATCTGACGGTGCGGATTTTCGGCGCCGGCCTGGCGCGCAAGATCATCCAGACCGTGATGCTGCCGGCATTGACCGTGTCCTACGTGCTCTCGGTGCTCTTTTTCGAAGGGAGCTTCCAGGGGGTGGGCAATCTGGCAGAGTTCAATCTCTTTGTTGCCCGGATCGCGTTAGCCAGCTTTATGGCCTATCTGGTGGGCCAGTTCATGGACGTGGTGGTGTTCAACCGCCTGCGCCTGTTGAAAGCTTGGTGGGTGGCACCGGCAGCCTCCACCCTGTTCGGCAATCTGGTGGATACCATCGCCTTCTTCAGCATCGCCTTCTGGCGCAGCACGGATCCCTTCATGGCCGAGCACTGGGTCGAGATCGCGACCGTGGATTACGTATTCAAGTTGCTGATAAGTCTGGGGTTGTTTGTGCCGCTCTACGGTGTGCTGCTGCGCTATCTCAGCCGCAAGCTGGTGGGGGAGGCCGGATTGGCTGGCCTGCAAGCTGCTACGCGACAAGCCTGATGAAATTGACCACCCCCATGGGTGGTCAATTTTTTTGCGATCTTCGCAAATAAGGCTTGCACAGTTAAATGAGAATGATTATTGTTACATTGTTTTCCGGGAAAGACTTCATTCGTTCCAACGTGATGGACTTCTTGTGAAGGCACGACATTGCTCACATTGCTTCCAGTTAAGGGGCCAGTAGTTTACTGGCCCTCTTTTTTTGCGTCTTTTCCGCCATCAGCGGGCATAAAAAATGGGAGCCAGGGCTCCCATTTTCACTCAGCGCTGTTTACTCGATGTCGAGGGCATCGGGGGAGAGGATCACCCCTGTGGTATCAGCATAGAGGTGGTCATCCGGCAGGAAGGTGACGCCGCCGAAGTTGACCGGCAGATCGGTTTCCCCGATATCCTTGCTGTCGGCGCCCACCGGAATGGCCGCCAGGGCCTGAATGCCGATGTCGAGATCTTCCAGGATATCGACCTCACGGACGCAACCGTAGCAGACGATCCCTTCCCACTCATTTTCCGCCGCCGTGGTGGCGATCTCGCTATCGATCAGGGCACGACGCATGGAGCCGCCACCGTCGATCAACAGCACGCGACCAACGCCGTTCTCTTTGACGAGTTCACGGATTAGGCCGTTTGATTCGAAGCATTTGACCGTGGTGATGACGCCGCCGAAAGAGGCGCGGCCGCCGAAGGAGCAGAGCATGGGTTCGAGTACATCCACCATGTCCTGATAGATGTCGCACAGTTCTGAAGTGTTGTATTCCATTGTGTCAGATCCACCGCTGGAAACAGGTGGATCCAGTATAAGGAGTGGGGTTGGCATTTCAACGACTATTCCTTGCCCAGTGGCGGGAAATGCCGTTTTTGCGCGAAAGCGGCCCCGCGTCTTGGCAGGAGCCGCAGACGGTCAGCCTCGGGCCCTAGAGCAGGAACAGGGTCGCCAGCCCCAAGAAGATGAAGAAGCCGCCGGTGTCGGTGATGGCGGTGATCATCACGCTGGCCCCCACCGCAGGGTCGCGGCCCAGCCGGCTCATGGTCATGGGGATGATGACCCCCATCAGCGCCGCCACCAGCAGGTTGAGCATCATGGCGAGCGTCATCACCGCGCCCAGCGCCGCGTCCTGATAGAGGATGTAGGTGGCCACCCCCATGGTGCCGCCCCACACCAGGCCGTTGATCAGGGCCACCCCCAGCTCGCGCCACAGCAGGAAGGAGACGTTGCCGGTCTGGATATGCTGCAGCGCCAGTGCCCGCACTATCATGGTGATGGTCTGGTTGCCGGTGTTGCCGCCGATGCCGGCGACGATGGGCATCAGCGCCGCCAGCGCCACCAGCTGGGAGATGGTGTGCTCGAACAGACCGATCACCCTTGATGCCACGAAGGCGGTGCAGAGGTTGATGGCGAGCCAGGCCCAGCGGGTCTTGACCGCCTTGGAGACGGGGGCGAACACGTCTTCTTCCTCACTGATCCCCCCCATCCGGCGCAGGTCGGTGTCGCTCTCCTCATAGACCAAGTCCACCACCTCGGCGACGGTGAGCCGTCCCATCAGCTTGCCCCTGGCATCCACCACGGCGGCGGAGACCAGGTCGTCCCGCTCGAAGGTGCGGGCGGCGGCTTCGTCGTTGTCTTCCGGATCGAAGGTGACCGGATCCTTCTCCATCGCGTCGCTCACCAGGGTTTCGGGCTTGTGCAGCAGTACGGCGGTGAGGGGCAGCTCCCCCTGCAGCCGGTTGCGCCGATCGGTGACAAACAGCTTGTCGGTGTTCTCGGGGATCTTGCCGCGCAGGCGCAGATAGCGCTGGACGGTGGCCAGGGTCACGTCGGGCCGCACCGTGATGAGCTCGAAGTCCATCATGGCGCCGACCGTGTGCTTGCCGTAGCGGATCACCTCGCGCACCTTGTCCCTGTCCATCGGCGCCATGGAGGTGAGCAGCCGTCCCATCAGGTTGCGGGGCAGGTACTGACCCAGGTAGATCTGGTCGTCGATGTCGAGGGTGCTCAGGGCGTGCAGCAGCTCCTTGTCGCTCATGCCGCTGATGAGGCTGTCCCACACCGTCTCCGACGCCTCCACCAGGATCTGGCCGTGCTTGTCTGCATCCACTTGCTGCCACAGCACGTGGCGCTCGTCCGGCGGCAGGGACTCCAGCGCATCGGCGATATCGGCGGCGGGCAGGCTGTTGACCAGCCGGGTCAGCTCGCTGGTCTGGTCCCGAAGCGCTGCGTCCTGCTCCCCTTGCGGGTCGAGCAGGCTCTCGGTGAGGGCGTCATCGGCCAGCAGCAGCGTGAGGATGCGGGCTCTGTCGTGTTCACGCTGTTTGGCGCTGTTCTTGGGGGGGAGGGACATGAAGCAGAATTCCTGAATTCGGTGATCCGGCGGACAGTCCCCATAGGATACCAGACTCAAAACAAGAGGTTATGACTGTAAATGCAGAAAAAGAAACGCCACCCGAGGGTGGCGTTGGAATGGATGCAGCGATCAGGCCGAGGCCAGGGCCGCGTCTGCGGCGCCTCCTTGCCCGAACCAGGCAAGCTGGTCCGCCAGGGTCACTACCGAGCCCACCATGATCAGGGCAGGACTCTCGACCCCCACCGCCAGCGCGGGTAGCTCATCGAGGGTGCCGCGAATGACCCGCTGGCAGGGCTGGGTGCCGCGCTCGATCAGCGCCACCGGGGTGTTGCCCCCCTTGCCGTGGGCCAGCAGCTGCTCGCGGATGGTGGCGCAGGATGAGAGCCCCATATAGAACACCAGCGTCTGCCGATCTTTGGCCAGCAGCGGCCAGTCGAGATCCCGGGCGCCCCCCTTGCCGTGGGCGGTGACGAAACGGACGCTCTGGGCGTGATCCCGGTGGGTCAGCGGAATGCCGGCGTAGGCGGCGCAGCCGCTGGCCGCGGTGATCCCCGGCACCACCTGAAAACCGATGCCGCTGCCGACCAGCGTCTCCAGCTCTTCGCCGCCACGGCCGAAGATAAAGGGGTCACCCCCCTTCAGCCGCACCACCCGTTGCCCCTTCTGCGCCTCCTCCAGCAACAGCTGGTTGATCCCCTCCTGGGGCACGCAGTGGTTGCCCGCCTGCTTGCCGACGAAGATCCGCTTGGCATCCCGGCGCACCAGCGCCATCACCTCGTCGGAGACCAGCCGGTCATAGACCACCACGTCCGCCTGCTGCATCTGGCGCAGGGCGTGCAGGGTGAGCAGACCCGGATCGCCAGGGCCGGCCCCCACCAGCACCACTTCGCCTCCGGTCTGGCTTTCGTCGGCAAACAGGCTGTCGGCCAGCTGGTGGGCAGAGGCGTGATCGCCCCGCGCCAGCGCCTGACCGAGCCGATCCGCCCCGAGCAGCCGCTCCCAGAAGCGGCGCCGCTCTCCCATGGTGGCGAAGCGGGCCTTGACCCGCTCCCGCAGGCTGCCGGCAAAGGTCGCCACGGCCCCCAGATGTTGCGGCAGCAGGGCTTCCAGTTTTTCCCGCAGCAGGCGGGCCAGCACCGGTGCCTTGCCGCCGGAGGAGATGGCCACCATCAGCGGCGATCTGTCGATGATCGACGGCATGATGAAGCTGGATCGCTTGGGGTCATCCACCACGTTGGCGAAGATGCCGGCCTGGTTGGCGCTCTGGTACACCAGCGCATTGACCTCGCGCCTGTCGGTGGCGGCCACCACCAACCACTTGCCCGTCAGCTGCGCCGGCTCGAATTCGCCGGCCAGCCACTCGATGGTCCCACTGTCAGCCAGTTCCGCCAGCTCGGGGTCGAGCTCGGGAGACACCACCGTCAGGCGGGCACCGGCGTCCAGCAGCAGGCGCGCCTTGCGCTCCGCTACCTCGCCGCCGCCGACCAGCAGCACGGGTTTGTTATCGAGTCGACAGAAGATGGGTAAGTAGTCCATGGGACCTCCGGATCAGGCGGTTTGAGTCTGGCTGACGGTGTTCTCGGTCACGGCAACCGGGCGCTCCGCCTTGGGAGTGGCATACCAGTAGCCCAGACCCATGAAGAGGGCGCCGGAGACGGTGTTGCCCAGGGTCACCCACAACAGGTTGTGGCCGATGCCGCTCAGGGTGTAGGCCTCGGAGTGGGCACCGAACCAGGAGAGGGCAAACAGGGTCATGTTGGCGACTGAGTGCTCGTAGCCGGAGGCGATGAAGGCCAGCAGACACCACCAGATGGCGATGAACTTGGCGGCACCCTCGGTGCGCAGCGCCATCCAGATGGCGAGGCAGACCAGCCAGTTGCACAGCACGCCCTTCATGAACAGGGTCAGCGCCGGTGCCTGGGTCTTGGCCAGCGCCACCTTGTGCGCCAGGCTGCCCGCGTCCGGCAGCAGGCTGCCGCCGTAGGAGTAGATCAGCGCCACCGCGATGGAGCCGAGCAGGTTGCCAGCCCAGGTCTGCGGCAGGATGCGCAGCAGGTCGGCCATGGCGATCTTGCCGGTCTTCACCCCGAAGGTGAGGAACATGGTGTGGCCGGTGAACAGCTCGGAGCCGGCGATGATGACGAGCGTCAGGGCGATGCCGAAGGTGGCCCCCATCACCAGCGGACGGATGCTCGGGTCCACCAGGTTGCCCAGGGTGAAGATGAGGATGATGCCGAGGCCCACATAGGCCCCCGCCATGGCGGAGCCGAGCCAGAAGCCAAGCTTGTCGCTGCGCTCGAAGCGGTTGATGCGGGCCGCGTTGGCGGCGCACTTGTTGATGGTTTCGGTATACATCTTTGTTTCCTTCAAGAGGGCCGCCTGCGGGCAGCCCTGACTGTTTTTTAACCCCCCCCTGCCTCCCCCTTGTCAAGGGGGAGGAGCTTTTTGCTCCCTCACCTGTGAAGGGGAGGGCCGGGGTGGGGTCTGGTGTTAGACGGCGACCCAGACCTGCTGGTCGCGCACTTCAACGGGGTAGCTCTGCACCGACATCGCAGGGTTGTCGAAACAGTGGCCATCGCTCAGGCGAAAGCGCTGCTTCTTGAGCGGACTGGCCACCCAGAGTTCGCCGTCGTGTTCGCAGATCAGGCCCCGCGACAGCACGTTGGCGGCGAAGAAGGGATCCCGGTTGTCGATGGCGAACACTTCGGCGGCCGCGCTCGGGCGGAACAGGGCGATCTGACGACCCTCGATCAGAGCGCAGACGCCGGTTCCCGGCAGGATATCGTTGAGTTGGCAGGCGAATTTCATGATTGAACCTCCACATCGAGCGAAACAGGCATATTCTGACGACCTTCAATGAGTGCACAGACGCCGGTGCCCGGCAGGATGTCGTTGAGTTGGCAGGCAAGTTTCATCATTTGGTTTCCACCTCGATCTGGTAGACGGGGATGCGCTCGGCCGGAGTGGCGGGTCTGTGCTGGTCGCGTTCGCTGACGAACTGAACGTCCGGGTCGCGCTTGTCGCTGTTGATGAAGTGGCTGAAACGCTTGAGCGCCTCCTCTTCGTTGAGGGTGCGCGACCATTCGCACTCGTAGCTGTCGATGAGGGTCTGGATATCGCGCTCCAGTGTCTCGGCCAGCCCCAGCTTGTCGTCGACGATCACTTCGCGCAGGTAGTCGACACCCCCTTCCAGATTGCCGAGCCAGACCGAGGTGCGCTGCAGTTTGTCGGCGCTGGTGACGTAAAACATCATAAAGCGGTCGATCAGCTTGATCAGGGTCTCGCGGTCGAGGTCAGACGCCAGCAGATCGGCGTGGCGCGGTTTCATGCCGCCGTTGCCGCCTACATAGAGGTTCCAGCCCGCGTCGGTGGCGATGATGCCGACATCCTTGCCCTGTGCTTCCGCACATTCACGGGTGCAGCCGGAGACGCCGAACTTCATCTTGTGGGGGGTACGAATGCCCTTGTAGCGGTTCTCGAGGAAGACCCCGAGGCCGACGCTGTCCTGCACGCCGAAGCGGCACCAGGTGCTGCCGACGCAGGTCTTGGCCATGCGCAGCGCCTTGGCGTAGGCCTGACCGGTCTCGAAGCCCGCTGCCAGCAGCTTGCGCCAGATGGCGGGCAGATCATCCTTCTGGGCCCCGAACAGGCCGATGCGCTGGGCGCCGGTGATCTTGGTGTAGAGCTTGTAGTCGCGGGCCACTTCGGCCACCGCCAGCAGCCCTTCCGGGGTCACCTCGCCACCGGCCATGCGCGGGATGACGGAGTAGGTCCCGTCCTTTTGCATGTTGCCGAGGAAGATGTCGTTGGTGTCCTGCAGAGGTGTGTTAAGCGGGCTCAACACGTAGTCGTTCCAGCAGGAGGCGAGGATGGAGCCGACCGTCGGTTTGCACACCTCGCAGCCATGGCCCTGGCCATGTTTGGCCAGCAGCTCGTCGAAGCTCTTGATCCCCTCCACCTTGACCAGATGGAACAGCTCCTGACGGGAGTGGGGGAAGTGGGCGCAGAGGTGGTTGTTGACCTCGATGCCCTGTTTCACCAGTTCGGCGTTGAGCACCTGACTGATGAGCGGCACGCAGCCGCCGCAGCCGGTACCGGCCTTGGTCTGCTGCTTGATGGCTGCCAGGGTGGTGTGGCCCTCGGCCACCGCCTTGGCGATGTCGCCCTTGGAGACGTCGAAGCAGGAGCAGATCTGGGCGCTTTCCGGCAGGGCATCCACCCCCAGGGTCGGCTTGGCACCGGCGTAGGCGGGCAGGATCAGGGTGTCCGGGTGGCTCGGCAGGGGCAGGGCGTTGAGCATCATCTGCAGCAGGTTGCCGTAATCCTCCACGTCACCCACCAGCACGGCGCCGAGCAATCGGCTGTTGTCCTCGCTCACCACGATCTTCTTGTAGACGCCGGCCTGATCGTCCTGAAACACATAGCTGTGGCTGCCCGGGGTGCGGCCGTGGGCATCACCGATGGAGCCGACGGAGACGCCGAGCAGCTTGAGCTTGGCGCTCATGTCTGCCCCTTCGAAGCGGCTGTCACCGCCGAGCAGATGGTCGACGGTGATCTGGGCCATCTTGTAGCCCGGTGCCACCAGCCCGAAGAAGCGGCCCTGCCAAGCGGCGCACTCGCCGATGGCATAGATGTCGGGGTCTGAGGTGAGGCAGTGATCGTCGATGACGATGCCGCCGCGCTCGGCGATGGCGAGATCGCCGTAGCGACCGAGGGTGTCTTGCGGGCGGATGCCGGTGGAGAAGACCACCACGTCCACTTCCAGCTGGCTGCCGTCGGCGAAGGCGAGGCGGTGTTTCGCCTGCTCGCCGCCATGCATCAGGATCTCGCTGGTGCTCTTGCTGGTGTGTACCTGCACGCCCATGGATTCAATCTTGCGGCGCAGCAGCTGGCCGCCCTGACCGTCGAGCTGCTCGGCCATCAGTACCGGAGCAAACTCCACCACATGGGTCTCGAGACCCAGCGCCTTGAGGGCGCCGGCCGCCTCTAGGCCAAGCAGGCCGCCCCCGATCACCACCCCGCTCTTGCCGCTCTTGGCCGCGCTGCGGATGGCTTTGAGATCCTCGATGGTGCGATAGACGAAGCACTCGTGGTGCTGGCTGCCCGCAATGGGCGGCACCCAGGGGTAGGAGCCGGTGGCCAGCACCAGCTTGTCGTACTCGACCACAGTGCCCTTGTTGGAGTGCACTTCGCGGTTGGCCCTGTCGATTTCTTTCACCGCTTCGCCGAGCAGCAGGCGGATGCCGTGCTTGTCGTAGAAGCCGGGTTTGACGAGGGAGAGATCTTCGCTGGTGTGGTGGGAGAAGTAGGAGGAGAGATGGACGCGATCGTAGGCGGGACGGGGTTCTGCACCGAAGACGGTGATCTCGTAGCGGCCCGGATCGGCCCGCTCGATCAGCTCTTCGATGAAGCGGTGCCCCACCATGCCGTTGCCCACAACGACCAGTCTGACTTTGCTCATAGTTGCCTCAAGTTTGGAGTAATAAAACATCATTCTGAGGCTAGGCTACCCAGTCGGCAGGGGCAGACGATTGATGCAAATCAAGTGTCTATTTATATATCTCCTTAGGGGTAATTCGAGAAAATTCAGCACTATACAAAAATAGGTATACCAGTTAATGATTTCTGCGTTAGCTCGGGGTGAGGGATGGTGGAGGGTAAGCCCGGTTTACCAACTGCCGGGGAGTGAAAACTTATGTCGGAAAAAGGCCGGTCTCGCACTGGGCGAGACCGGCATCAGCTGAACAAGGTGGCGCGTCAGGCAATATGGCGGCGGAACATGGCGAGCGCCAGCGACAGGGTGACGCCGGCGATGGCGAGCAGCGGCCAGAGCAGGGACCAGGCGGCCGACCAGTCAAACCCCTTGAGGAAGACCCCCTTGAGCAGCACGATGAAGTGGGTGAGGGGGTCGATGGCCGCCAGCCACTGGAATACCTGCGGCATGTTCTCCACCGGTGAGATGTAGCCCGAGAGGATCACCGCCGGGACGGTGAAGGAGAAGACCCCGATAAAGGCCTGCTGCTGGGTCGAGCAGAACGACGAGATGAAGAGCCCGATCCCGGCCAGTGCCAGCCCGTAGCAGACCATGCCCGCCATCAGCAGGCTGAGGCTGCCGGCAAAGGGAAGGTGAAAGACAAAACGGGCGGCCAGCGCGACTATACACCCTTGCCCCACCGCCACCATGATGCCGGGCACCGCCTTGCCTGCCATGATCCAGCCCGCGGTGAGGGGGGAGACCAGCAGCTGATCGAAGGTGCCCTCTTCCCGCTCCCGCGCGACCGAGAGGGCGGTGACAATCAGACAGCCGGTGGTGGTGATGATGGCCACCAGCGCCGGCAGGATATGCCAGTGGAACTCGACGTTGGGGTTGTAGAGGTTGCGTACCGCCAGCTCGGGTTGGCCCTTGCCCTCACTTTGCCAGCGGGCGATCACCTGACTGATGTAGCCCGCCGCCACCTGACCGCCGTTGGAGCGGCGGCCATCGATAATCAGCTGCACCTTGGCCGGTTCGCCCCGCGCCAGCCGGCGCGAAAAATCCCCCGGAATAATCAGCCCGAGCAGCGCCTGCTGTCCGGTGATGGCCAGGGTCATGCTCGCCTCGCCTTGCACCGGCATGACGGTGGTGAAGGCGGGCATATGGGTGAGGCGCTCCAGCAGCTCGCGGCTCTGGGCACCGCCATCCTGGTTGTAGATGGCCAGGGTGTTGCCGGTCACCTCCAGAGTGGTGGCGAACGGGAAGAGGGCGGTCTGCAGCAGCACCGGCATGATGAGCAGAAAGCGCCCCTGGGTGTTGCCCATCAGGGCTTGCAGCTCTTTTCGGATCAGCCACCAGAGTCGGATCAGCATGGGTTACTCCAGAGTGCGCCGCGTCTTGCGGGCGGTGAGGATGAGCCAGAAACCGGCCAGCAGCAGCAGACAGAAACCGTTGACCAGCAGGATCGAGAAGACGCTGCCCGCCTGATAGAGGGTCTGCAGGGAGCTCGCGAAGTAGCGGGCCGGAATGAGGTGGGTGATGGCCCGAAGCCAAGGCGGCATGCTGGCGATCTCGAACACGAAGCCCGACAGCATCACGGCGGGCAGAAACGCGGCGATCAGCGCTGCCTGCGCGGCATTGAACTGGCTGCGCATCACGGTGGAGAGGAACAGCCCGAGCCCGAGGGCGCTGCCGAGAAAGACGCTGGTGACCAGAAAGAGCAGCAGCAGGGAGCCGCGCCACGGCACGCCCATTACCGCCACCGAGAAGAGCAGGCAGAGCAGCATGGCGATGATGCCAAGGCCATAGTAGGGCAGCAGCTTGGAGAGCAGCAGCTCCCCCTTGGTGACCGGGGTGGCGAGCAGCGCCTCCATGGTGCCGCGCTCCCACTCCCGCGCCACCACCAGCGAGGTGAGCAGGGCGCCTATGATGGTCATTACCACCGCAATGGAGCCAGGCACCAGAAAGTTGCGGCTCACCAGCGCCGGGTTGAACCAGGCGCGGCTCTCTATCGACACCGGCATGGCGACCCCCTCGCTAGCGAGCCACCCCTGCCAGATCCCCTGCACATAGTTGGTGACGAAGTTGGCGGTATTGGGTTCGGAGCCGTCGGTCAGCAGCAGCACCTGCGGCGTACCATTGCCCTGACCGGCCATGGCGCGGGAGAAGCCGTCATCGATCACCAGCAGGCCGCGGATCTCGCCACGGGCCAGACTGGCGAGCAGGGACTCCTTGCTCGGGCCGCTGTGGATCTCCAGCGCGGTAGAGCCGCGCAGGGCCTGCTCCAGCCGCACCGCCGGGGCGCCGCTGTCGGTACGCCAGATGCCGAGGCGCAGGTGGTCCACATCCAGATTGATGGCGTAACCCATCACCACCAGCAGCACCACCGGCATGATGAAGGCGATGAGGATGCTGCTCGGGTCACGGACGATTTGCAGCGTCTCCTTGCGACACAGGGCCAGCAGTCGCCGACGGTTGATGCTCATGCGTCCTCCTCGCTGGCCCGCTCGACCAGGGTGATAAAGGCCTCTTCCATTGTTGGCAAAGAACAGGTCGGCAAGGAGCCGGTTGGCAAAGAGGTCGCCGCCTCTTTGGCGGCCAGCCCCTTGAGATCGTCCGGGGTGCCGAGCGCCAGCAGCTTGCCGCGATAGATGAGGGCGATGCGGTCGCAATACTCCGCCTCGTCCATAAAGTGGGTGGTGACCAGCACGGTGACGCCGTGGTCGGCCAGCGCGTTGATGTGCGACCAGAACTCGCGCCGGGTTACCGGATCGACCCCGGAGGTGGGCTCGTCGAGAAACAGCAGCGGCGGCTCGTGCAGCAGGGCGCAGGCCAGCGACAAGCGCTGGCGCAGGCCGAGCGGCAGGGATTCCGCCTTCTGATCGAGCCAGGGGGCGAGGGCAAAGGCAGTCACCATGGCGTCGATCCGCGTCTGCTGATGGCGGCCGAACAGGCCGTAGATACCGGCGAAGAAGGAGAGGTTCTGCGCCACGGTGAGCTGCTTGTAGAGGGAGAACTTCTGCGCCATGTAGCCGAGGCGCTGGCGCGCCGCCGAGGGGCTGTGGGCCAGATCGATGCCGGTCACCAGCGCCTGCCCCTCGCTCGGGCGCAGCAGGCCGCACTCCATCTTGAAGGTGGTGGACTTGCCCGCCCCGTTGGGGCCGAGCAGGCCGAAGATCTCGCCGCGGCGCACCGCAAAGCTGACATCATCGGTGGCGGCAAAATCGCCGAAGCGCTTGGTGAGGTGGCGCGCCTCGATCACCGCCTCGGGGGAGACCCCCTGCGGCAGTTCGGCTTCCCGCATCCCGGCCGCCAGACTCGACTCTCCGCCGGGGCCGCCGCCGAGCAGGTCGATAAAGGCATCCTCCAGCCGGGGCTGGGCTGGTTGAAAGGCGCCGTTGGCCAGTTGCAGCTCCGGGAGCGGCGGTGGCGTCATGCCCGGGTGCAGCAGCAGGCGAACCCGCTCCCCCGCCACCGCGCCGTCCATCACCGCTGGGTGAGCCAGTGCCCGGCGCAGCAGGGCGCGTCGCTCGCGGCCATCCAGTTGCCCCGCCTCCAGCAGCCAGCAGCGGCTGGCCATGGCCCCCATCAGATCGGCCGGCGTGCCGCTGGTGCGCACCTCGCCATCCGCCATCAGCAGCACGTGGTCGCACAGCTCCGCCTCGTCGAGATAGGCGGTACTCCAGAGCACCGTCATCCCTCCCTTGGCCAGCTCGCGCACCATCTGCCAGAGGGCGCGGCGGGAGATGGGATCGACTCCGACCCCCGGTTCGTCGAGCAGCAGCACATCCGGGGTGCCAAGCAGGGCGCAGGCCAGCCCGAGTTTCTGCTTCATCCCGCCAGAGAGCTTGCCCGCCGGCCTTGCGGTGAAGCGGGCGAGATCGGTGAAAGCGAGCAGCCGCGCGAAGGTGGGCGTGCGTTCCGGCTCCAGTACGCCGCGCAAGTCAGCGTAGAGGGTGAGGTTCTCCAGCACGCTGAGATCCTCGTAGAGGCCGAACTGCTGGGGCATGTAGCCGAGGCGCTGACGCAGCAGATCCCCCTCGCTCACCGGGTCCAGCCCCAGCACCCGGATGGTGCCCGCTTCGGGGATCAGTAGACCGGCCAGCAGGCGCAGCAAAGTGCTCTTGCCCGCGCCGTCGGGGCCCACCAGTCCGGTAATGCCACCGGCCGGAATGGTGGCCGAGATGGCGTTGAGGGCGACCCGCTCGCCAAAGCGTTTGGTGAGTCCCTCGAGGGAGATGGCGCAGCTCATGGGGCCAGCCTGACGGTGACCGGCATCCCTTGGCGCAGGGCCGGGTCGGGATCCTGTACCACGATGCGCAGCCGGTAGACGAGGTGGGTGCGAAGATCCGGCGTTTCCACCGATTTCGGAGTGAACTCGGCGGTGGGCGAGACAAATCCCACCACCCCGTGATAGGGCTTGTCCGGCCGCGAGTCGGTGGTGAGGGTCACCTTGGCGCCGCTCGGGAAGTGGCCGAGCCAGGGCTCCTCCACATAGGCGCGCACCCAGACCGGCGCGGTCAGGGAGAGGTTGAAGGCGGTCGCTCCGCTCTGCACCATGCTGCCGTTCTCGATGGCGCGGCTGATGATGATGCCGTCGCTGGGGGCGGTCAGGCTGGCATCCGCCAGCGCCAGCTCGGCACTGGCGAGCGCCGCTTTGGCCCCTTCCAGCTGGGCATCGGACTGGGCAATCTCTTCCGGGCGATAGCCGGTTTCGAGCTGGGCGAGCTGTTCGCGGGCGGAGCGCACCTGCGCCTGGGTCTGATCCCGCTGGGAGCGGGCGGTATCGAGCTGACCGCGGGAGATGGCGCCGGTGGCGGCCAATGCGCTCTGGCGGCGCCACTGCTGGTCGGCCTCCAGCGCAGCGGCGTCTGCGGCGGCCAGTGCGGCCCGGGCGCGGTCGGTCTCTTCGCTGCGATAGCCTTTGTGGATCAAGGCGTTGGCGGCAGTGAGCGCAGCCAGATTGGCCAAGGCGCTGTCGCGGCTGTGGGTGAGGGGCGCCGGATCCAGGCGGGCCAGCAGTTGACCGGCTTTTACGCTATCTCCCTCATCGACCAGTACCTGATCGACGCGGCCGCCGACCCGAAAGGCCAGATTGACGTCGCGAATGTCGACGTTGCCGTAGAGGATGGAGCCGTCGGCCGGGCGCCCCTGCCACCAGAGGTAGCCACCGATAACGGTTAGCAGCAGGGCCACGATTGCAATGCGTTGTTTCATGCTGCTTCTCCTTGAGGATGGGTCTGCCACCAGAGGTCACCACCGAGAACGGCCAGCAGCAGAGCTGCCATAGGGATGATGGCGATGGGTTGTTTCATGCCGTTTCTCCTTCCTTGATGTCGGTGGAGCGCAGGCCGCGCAGGGCCCATACCAGCCGTTGTCTGGCGGCCTCGGGGTTGTCTATCTGGCTGAGAAAGGGGGCGGCCTGTTCGGGCAGCCAGCCGAGCTGGCGACCACTGCCGGCGATCACCAGCGGCAGGCCGACCGACCCCATGATGAAGATCATCAGCTGGAGCGGGTGACCGGCGACCAGCGACCCTTCCGCCTGTGCCATCCGTACCTGTTCGATCAGCAGCAGGGGATGGCGGCGCGGCAGGCTGAGCAGAAAGCGCTGGGCCGCCCCTTCCCCCGCCAGCGCATCGCCAAACAGGTGGTTGATGAAGCCGCGCTGGCGGGCCACCAGCCCGATCAGCGCCTCCATGGTGGCCTCGAACATGGCGATGGCAGAGGGGTAGGAGCCTTTGGCTGCCGCCGCCTTGAGCTCGTCATAGAGGGGGGCGTACCAGAGCTCCACCAGCTCGTCGATAAAGGCGTCGCGGTTGCCGAAGTGGTAGACGAAGGAGCCGAGGTTCACCTCGGCCGCCGCCGCCAGCTCGCGCACCGTGAGGCCGCGCAGCCCCTTCTCGGTGGCGATGGCGAGGCCGGTATCGAGCAGTTTCTGACGGGTGGGGTGCATCTGGCTGGCGCTCCTGGTGTATGCATTTTGTACGCAATTATACGACCGTAAAAAAAATGCGGAAGCGGGCGGCAGGATCTTTTTGCCCGCAATGTGATACCAATCGGATTAAACATTAGGTCAGTTTTATCCAATCTCGGCTACAAAGTGACATCACCCGCTCCACATCGGCAATAAAGTGCTTCCAGGCCGATGTGCAGGCATCAAGGATGTCGTCGTAATCCTTGAAGCTGCGATTAG
>NZ_JAGKRH010000203.1:0-5181 GCF_017939245.1 Aeromonas sp. PrichA-15
CCGATGCACACGAGTGTGCTGGAAGGGGTGAACAACAAGATCAAAGTGATAAAGCGCATGGCATATGGATTTAGGGACTCAGAATACTTTTTTCTGAAAATCAAGGCGGCCTTCCCCGGAAAGCCGCGATGAACCTTTTTTTATGCCAGCTCTGCGCCCATCAGGGCGTGAGGGGAGGGATGACGCCAGAGGATCAGGGGGTCAGATCGCCGTGATAGAGCACATGGTCGCCGGCTTTGAGCACATAGCCCTTCCAGGGGAAGAGCTGATAGCCGCCGCCCTGCCAGGACCAGTTGCCCTCTTCGCCCTGGCGGACCAGCCGGATCGGCTCGCCCTCTGGCAGGGTCAGCTCGGCCTGACTCTGATCGGCATTGAACAGCACGAAGGCGCTGACGGTCTGACCGGCATCGGTCGGGTTGAGGCGAATGCCCTGCTCGAACAGACGCACGCACTTGCCTGCCAGCGCCGACCATTGATAACCCGCGCTGCCGATGCAGCCATGTTCGTCGCGATCCGCGCCGACCAGGGGCTCCTTCGGTGTCGTGTTGCAGGCGGCCAGCAGCAGGGTGGCCGCCATCAGGGTCAGGGTGCGCATGGTTACTCCTTGGCGTCCCGTTCGATGACGATGTTGGAGAAGCCCAGCTCCTTGAAGTAGTTCTCCCGGTAATCCTTCACGCTCTTCTTGTCGCGGCGGCACACCTGGGCCAGCTGCTCTTCCATGGCGTGGAAGCGGGTCAGATCGATCCCCTCGGCGGCGGCAACGGCATCATAGATGCTGTTGAACTTGTCGTTGGCGTAGCCAATCTCCCTGGCCTGCTTCTTGTAGGTGTAGGTAATCTTGAACGCCATGGCGTCACTCCTTCTCTTTGGCCTGCTTGCGCTGGACGTACAGATAGAGGCTTTCGACCTTCTCTCTGGCCCAGGGGGTCTTGCGCAAGAACTTCAGGCTGGACTTGATGCTGGGATTATCGGTGAAGCAGCGAATATTGATCTGCTGCCCCAGCGCTTCCCAGCCATAGTGCGCGACCAGGGCGGTGACGATGGCCTCCAGGGTCAGCCCGTGCAGCGGGTTGTTCTTCTGGGAAGCGGGTTGATCGCTCATGCTTGCGCCGCCAGGGTGGCAAAGGGCTGACCCATGCGGGTGGTGACCCCGTTGGCCAGGTGCGGCTCGAAACCGGCCAGCATGCCCGGGCCAAACAGGCAGACGACTGTGCTGCCCAGCTTGAACAGGCCCATCTCGGCCCCCTTTTGCAGGGTGATGGCTTCATCGCCGGTGTAGTCCCAGCGCACCACCTTCTTCTCTTTGGTCGGCGCTATGTTGCCGGCCCAGATGGTTTCGATGCTGGCCACGATAGTGGCACCGACCAGCACCAGGGCCATGGGGCCGTGGGGGGTTCTGAAGGTGGCCACCACCCGCTCGTTGCGGGCAAACAGGTTGGGCACGTTCTCGGCGGTGAGGGGGTTGACGGAGAAGAGATCCCCCGGCACGAACACCATGCTCTCCAGCACGCCGTCCAGCGGCATGTGGATGCGGTGGTAATCCTTGGGTGCCAGATAGATGGTAGCGAAGTCGCCATCCTTGAACGGGGCTACCAGATCCTCATAGCCCCCCAGCAGCTCGCGGGCGCTGTAGTCGTGGCCCTTGGCCTGGATGATGCGACCTTGGCTGATGGGCCCGAGCTGGCTGACGGTGCCATCCACCGGCAGGGCCAGGGTCATGGCGTCTTCCACCACGGGGCGGATGCCGGGCTTGAGCTCGCGGGTGAAGAATTCGTTGAAGCTCTTGTAGTGGGCAGGGCTCTCGTGCAGCGCCTCGCTCATGTCGACCTGGTACTGCTTGATAAAGGCCTCGATCACCCTGGTGGTGAGGTTGCCCGCTTCGGCGGCGGCAAGTTTGCCCACCAGGCGGGAGAGGGCGTGTTTGGGCAGGCAGTATTGACCGGCAATTTTCAGGTTGTCAGTGATGCTCATGATCTTCATCTGGGAATGAGTTGAACGGGTCACAGCCGCGCCTGTTGGCGACCGTGGCGGGCTTCCTGCATGGTTTCCAGGATGCGGTGGTAGTTGTGGAAGCGATCGGCGCTGATGGCGCCCGCTTCAACCGCGGCGCGCAGGGCGCAGCCGGGATCATCCTTGTGGGTGCAGTCGCGGAACTTGCAGCCACCCAGGTAGTCGCGAAACTCGACGAAGCACCAGGTGATGCGGTCGGCTTCCAGGTGCCAGAGGGCGAACTCGCGGATCCCGGGGGAGTCGATGAGATCGCCGCCGCTCGGGAAGTGGTAGAGCCGCGCCGTGGTGGTGGTGTGCTGGCCGAGCCCCGAGTTCTCGGAGATCTCGCCGGTGAGCACGTCCAGCCCCGGCATCAGGGCGTTGGTGAGGGACGACTTGCCCACCCCGGACTGGCCCACGAAGATGCTGATCTTGTCGGTGAGCGCCGCCTTGAGGGCGTCGATGCCCTCACCGCTCTCGCAGCTCACCAGCAGCACCTCGTAACCGAGCTTGCGGTAGGTCTCGAGCTGGTGCTCGATACGGGCGCGGGCCGCGTCATCGAGCATGTCGACCTTGTTCAGCACGATGAGGGGCGCTATCTCCACATCTTCTGCCGCCACCAGGTAGCGGTCGACGATGTTGGTGGAGAACTCGGGCATCACCGCCGAGACGATGATGATCTGGTCGATGTTGGCGGCGATGGGTTTGACCCCGTCGTAGAAGTCCGGCCGGGTCAGCACCGAGTGGCGCGGGTGCACCGCCTCGATGACGCCGGCAGTCGCGGCATTGAGGCCGGGGCGCCACACCACCTTGTCGCCGCACACCAGGCTGCTGATGCTGCTGCGCCGCAGGTTGCTGCGGTGGATGGCACCATCGCTTGCCTCGACATCCGCGTGCTGGCCGAAACGGCTGATCACCACCCCTTCGATGGCGGGGCCGAACAGGGTGTCATCTACCACTGTGGTGTGCTCTTTTTGCAGCCGCCGCTCGCGGTTGGCCTGGACGCGCCTTTGTTGACCCAGATTGAGTTTTGCTTTCTTTGCCACGGGGTTTGCCAGTTTATGAACAGATTCAAAGCCAGTATGATACATGCAAATTGGCAAAATTCCGCCATTCCTCCCAATAGAGAGAGCAATCATGACAGTCAGCGCGCAGAACCTGGTATGGATCGACATGGAGATGACGGGTCTGGACCCCGAAGAGAACGTGGTACTGGAGATCGCCACCATCGTCACCGACAAGGACCTGAACGTGCTGGCCGAAGGGCCGGTCATCGCCATCCACCAGAGCGAGGAAGAGCTGGGCAAGATGGATGACTGGAACGTCAACACCCACACCAAGAGCGGGCTGGTGGCCCGGGTCAAGGCGAGTGAATACGACGAGGCCAAGGCCGTTGCCGAGACCCTCGCCTTTATTCGCCAGTGGGTGCCGGAGCGCACCAGCCCCCTGTGCGGCAACAGCATCGGCCAGGATCGCCGCTTCATGGTCAAGCACATGAGCGATCTGGAAGCCTTCTTCCATTACCGTAACGTGGACGTCAGCACCATCAAGGAGCTGGTCCGTCGTTGGCAGCCTGAACTGCTGGATCAGTTCAAGAAGAGCGGCTCCCACCAGGCGCTGGACGACATCCGCGAATCCATTGCCGAACTGCAGTTCTACCGCGCCCACGTCTTCAAAATCTGAGTGGCTGGCAAGGGTTTGCCGTCGTTCGGTTGCTAAAATCAGCAGTTCGGCCAGCTTTTGAGCGAACGGCTGCAACCAGACAAAAAAGCCCTTGCAATTGGAATGTCTGCTCTTATAATTCGGCTCCCGTACAGTAGCGCAAGCAACCAAATGCTGTACGGTCTGTTTTCAGGTTTTGCGGGAATAGCTCAGTTGGTAGAGCACGACCTTGCCAAGGTCGGGGTCGCGAGTTCGAGTCTCGTTTCCCGCTCCAAAATGTTTGCTGATGACGTTCCGATGCGGGAATAGCTCAGTTGGTAGAGCACGACCTTGCCAAGGTCGGGGTCGCGAGTTCGAGTCTCGTTTCCCGCTCCAATCATCAGCGCAGCCTCAAGACAATCCATGTTGCGGGAATAGCTCAGTTGGTAGAGCACGACCTTGCCAAGGTCGGGGTCGCGAGTTCGAGTCTCGTTTCCCGCTCCAATATGCAGTGCCGGAGTCACCGCGTTGGTAGAGCATGTTCAGTGCTTGCCAAGGTCGGGGTAGCGAGCGCGAGTCTCGTTGCTGGCTCCAAAAATATGTAAGTGATATTCCGATGCGGGAATAGCTCAGTTGGTAGAGCACGACCTTGCCAAGGTCGGGGTCGCGAGTTCGAGTCTCGTTTCCCGCTCCAATCACTTGCAGATAACATTCTGTTGCGGGAATAGCTCAGTTGGTAGAGCACGACCTTGCCAAGGTCGGGGTCGCGAGTTCGAGTCTCGTTTCCCGCTCCAATCACTTGCAGATGACATTCTGTTGCGGGAATAGCTCAGTTGGTAGAGCACGACCTTGCCAAGGTCGGGGTCGCGAGTTCGAGTCTCGTTTCCCGCTCCAATCTCTCTTCGAACCCTTCGAATTCAATCTCTCCCCCAAGTACACGAATCCAGTTTCTCAGTACCATCACTGCCGCGTCCTGTTGGTAGAGCATGGCCCGCGCTTGCCAAGGCTGGGGTCGCGAGTTCGAGTCTCGTTTCCCGCTCCAATCTCTCTTCGACGTCCTCATAATCCCTTTGAATTGCCCATCACATCGCGCCGCGATGATTTGTCGTATCCGGCGTTTGCCTGCTTTCTCTCTTCCCCGCACATCCCAAGTCATAAGACCAAGATGTATTGCTTGCTAATAGCCTCCCGGAGATCGGGCACAACCCTTTGCGGTCGGCTAACAGGCTTGGCAGGGCCTGAATGACAGACAGTGGCTCGCTATAAGTTAAAACCGGGGCATTTAACCAAAACTCATCATTTTGATTTATAGCGGCTGGTGGCGGCCATAAGCGGCTTGCAGGTGGGGATGGCAAGCCCGGCAAGAGCTCTGTCGATCGGGGAGGGGAAATCGCGGGCAAAAAAATAGGTTCTTCGCGGGATCTTGGGGAAGTGGAAGTTGACAGACAGGGTGCTGGTAAACTGGCTGTCTCCAAACACACCACCACCATCACCCTGCTGTCGCCGTGCATCATATTGATATTGCCTCCTTCTGGCCAGGTTATACCGTCA
>NZ_JAGKRH010000204.1:0-4559 GCF_017939245.1 Aeromonas sp. PrichA-15
AGGCATCTTGCGGAATACTGCTTCCGGTTTAATCATCGTTTTGACCTCAAGAGCATGTTGGTTGAATTGGGGCATGCAGTCGTGGCAAGCCCTCCGATGCCATATCGGCTCTTGAAGCTGGCTGAGGGTCATGGGTAATCAGGTTTGTATTTGTGGCTATTTCGATACTTTATTGCGCGACGTTCATGATGATACCGATTCTAGCCTATTTCATCTTTATTTTAGTAAAGAGTTCAAGATCATTAAGTGATTATTGACATAAATATTATGCACTAAATCGCAATTTGCCGTATTGCTGCCAAAAGGAGGAAGGATGTTCGATTTTTCTTCATCGAAGCCAACTGTATTGGTTATCGACGATATTCCAGAAAACCTCACGCTGATGTATCAGCTACTTAAAGATGATTATAAGGTAAAAGGGGCAAACGGCGGTGAGCGCGGGCTTACACTTGCCGAAACTGCTAATCCAGATTTGATCTTGCTCGATATCATGATGCCGGAAATAGATGGTTATCAAGTATGCCAGCAGCTTAAATCAAACCCAGCAACCAGTGATATCCCGATAATATTCCTCACAGCTAAAGCTGAAATAGTCGATGAACATAAAGGGCTAAAATTGGGTGCCGTTGACTACATAACCAAACCAATTAACCCAGAGGTCGTGAAGGCACGTGTTAAAACACATGTATCTCTCAAAGTGGCTTCCGATATCTTAAAAGACAAGAATCAAGTGCTAGAGCAAGAGGTCGAAAGACGAACCAACGAAGCTTTGCGGCAAAAAGAAGAGCTTCACGCAATTCAAGATGTTTCCTTTTATGCCATGATTTCGTTAGCCGAAACCCGCGATAACGAAACGGGTAACCACATTAAACGTACCCAAGCTTACATAAAACGTTTAGCAGAGCAATTACGCCAAAACTCGCGTTATGTTTCAGAACTGACCGATGACTTTATTGCCCTGTTATATAAATCAGCGCCTCTGCACGATATCGGGAAAATAGGCATTCCAGACAACATCTTGCAGAAAGAAGGCTCCCTGACCGACGATGAATTTCGAGTGATGAAAACTCATACCACCATCGGTTATGAAGCGATTAAAAATGCTGAGAAAGTATGCGGCCAGCCTATGAAGTTCTTGACTGTCGCAAAAGAGATCGCCTACTCACATCACGAACGCTGGGATGGTGAAGGATACCCATTAGGTCTTGCTGGAGAGCAAATTCCGTTGTCCGCCCGACTCATGGCTATAGCAGACGTATATGATGCGCTCATCAGCAAGCGAGTTTATAAACCTGCGTTTTCACATTCAGACGCAGTAAATATCATTGTGTCAGGCAAAGGCACTCAATTTGACCCTACTATCATCGATGCCTTCGCTGAAATTACAGATGAACTCGATGCCATTGCTCAAGAATACACTAACTAGATAAGACAAGTACTTATAGCCGTTTCTGGAACAAACATGAAAGACAAGAAAATCACCACGCAATCGTGGATGTGGCGTTCAATGGTCAAAACCGGAATCATTCCCCTCATTCTGGTGGAATCGGTTCTTATTGCCGTTTACCTAATAAGTAACCATTTTATCAGTACCGACAACATGGAATACATTTACACACAAGTAAATGAAGAGTTGAAGATCTCATCGGAGAGAGAAGCAGCAATCATTAGAGAGAAGCTGCGCTCAATAGAAAGCTTAACGGCCGTATACCAAAACGAAACAGAACGTGTTTTATCAGAAGAACACACCATTGACCGATCTGAAAAAGATAACCTTGCCGTGAGCGAAGATGGCGTCTTGTATTCTAAACAAGATTTAGGGGGCTCGGCTTCTTTCTACTCTGGTCTTACCGCCGAAAAAGATTGGGAGAAGGTGTATAAACTCGCTCACCTTGACCCACTGATGAAACAAATCATAAATAATAGCGATTTCGTTGCGTCGATTTACTTTAATACCTGGGATTCATACAACCGAATCTACCCGTGGTTCTACACCGTCGCTCAGTACCCTCCCAAAATGGACATTCCGGAGTACAACTTTTACTACCTGGCAAACGCTGAAAACAATCCTGACCAGAAGACAATTTGGACAGATGTTTACATTGATCCTGCGGGCCACGGTTGGATGGCATCGGCTATCGCGCCGGTCTACAACCAAGGTTTTCTCGAGGGTGTTGTCGGGCTTGATATCAAAGTCAGTGACATTATAGAAAGCATTCAAAATCTAGCCATTCCTTGGGGCGGCTACGCTGTTTTAGCGAGTAGTAACGGCACAATTATGGCTTTGCCACCACAAGGAGAACACGATTTTGGCTTGAAAGAACTCACTGAGCACAGCTACCAGCAAGCAATCACCAAAGAGATTTTTAAGCCTGAGGCATTTAACCTGTATAAACGTGATGACACCGCTGACTTGAGCATGCGTTTACTCAAGAACACCAATGGGGTTATGCAGCTCAAACTGAATGGTGAAAATAAACTGCTATCATGGTCGACCATACCAGAAACTCAGTGGCGCTTACTGATGATTGTTGGTGAGAAGGAAATGTATGCGACTTCTTATGCGCTAGAACAAAAATACCAAAAAATTGGTTACATTCTGATCTTCGGTTTAGTGGTATTCTACACCTTGTTCTTTATCCTCATCTGGCGTTCGTCCAAGAAGACGAGTGAATTTATTGCTAAGCCATTAACTCAGATCCAGAGCATGGTCAATCGAGTCGGGCTGGGTGATTTTAACTTAGCTCATGAAGGCTTCCGTTTAAAAGAGATCAACGAAACAGCAAACGCGATCATCAACATGGGTGGCAAGTTGGATAAGCTTACCTCCGAACTGACTGAGGCAAAATTATCGGCTGAACATGCTAACCTAACCAAGAGCAAGTTTATTTCAAATGTCAGCCATGAAATACGTACGCCGATGAATTCGATTCTCGGGTTATCTTACATACTGTTAAATTCAGACCTCACGTCTGAGCAGAAAAATAACCTGTTGAAAATCGATAGATCAGGCAAGCATTTGCTGACACTGATTAACAACATTCTGGACCTTTCTAAACTTGAAGCAAATAAGGTTGATATTGAGAAGGCACCATTCGATATTCGAGCGACAATTCAGGATGTGTACGACATGTTTGAGAACAGATCCAGAAAAAACGATGTTCATCTTATGACTGAAGTTGATCAGTCCATTCCTCAGGTCGTTGGCGATCAACTTCGTATTAAGCAAATCCTCCTGAACTATGTGAGTAACGCCATCAAGTTTTCTAGAGGAGGAGATGTAACCATCGCAGTCAGTGTCGTGCAAAGAAGCGAAAAACATATTCACCTGCTATTTAGTGTCATGGATACGGGGATTGGTTTGTCTGAACACGACCAGACCGTCGTATTTGACAGCTATCAGCAGGCAGACGCCTCAACGACCCGAAAATACGGAGGTACTGGCCTTGGCCTTGCGATTTCTAAGCGCCTTACAGAGTTAATGGGCGGTCATGTTGGTGTCGACAGTGAGCTAGATAAAGGGAGCAATTTCTGGTTTACCATCAAACTCGATATTGACCACTCCGGAGTATCAGTAATTCCTAAGTACAAAGAGCTTCCAGAATCTGCGCTCGTTGATACCACTCATCTTCAACACGAGTGTGATATCAAATCAGTCGAGGAGTTTGAGTCTAAAGTGAGCCACCTGACAGCATTGCTAGAAGAGTGCGACTTAGAGTCTGAATTTTATTATTCCAAGTATAAGTCCTGTTTTGAAAAGCTTAATCCGGAACTGAGCTACGCTCTGTCTGAAGCAGTATCAAGTTATCATTTTGATGATGCTCTGGAGCTAATGGTTCAAATCAAAGTCGAGTTAAGTCACAGGGCTGACGCATCAGTGTTTATACTTTGAACAACCCCATACATTCGAACAAATATTGTTCATTCAGACAGCAGAGCCTGCGCTTGTTGGCCATGCTTTGAGGTATCCTGATTTTCACAGACAGTCCCGATTGTTACGATGAGACAATCGGGGGTATTGAATGAAATCGAGAGAACACTATTCACCAGAGTTTCGGGCAGAGGCGGTTCGACTGGTGTTGGAGCAAGGCCTTGGCCAAGCTGAAGCCGCCAGAAGGTTGGGTATTGCCAAAGGCACACTGAGCAACTGGGTGGTCGCAGCCAAAGGAGGAAAGGATACATCGGCCATTCCCGGAGCGCGTTCTGTCGCCGAGCTGGAGGCTGAAGTGGCCCGGCTACGCAAACGGGTAAATATCGCTAATGCGGTAGTCATTACATGTGGATAATATGCTCGCAGAGCAATATAAATAAAAACATTTTTGCCGTTCGATTTAATAGACACGAGGCTTAAACAGAACATAAACAGACGAATTCCTGCATATAGAATGACATCAATGCTTGAATGACATGTTCTAGGGAAAGTGCGAACGTAAGTATTCACCGGAACAGTATTGACACAGGAAAAATGAGACGATCGTCTCTTGATCCCACTTTCCTGCTTGCTTGATCCTGCTCCTTAGATACGCTCCCCCCATGAGCAAAAACACCATGCATTCCGC
>NZ_JAGKRH010000205.1:0-3104 GCF_017939245.1 Aeromonas sp. PrichA-15
AGAGAAGTTGCTCAAGATAGTGGTTGGCATCGATAATGGTCATGGCTTCGTGCGTGGCGGTTTTGTTTGGCGATAAAATCAGATCACAATCGAAGCCATTTTTATATCTATTTCAATTGGTTGCTGCTAAAGATCCTGTACATGAGGTGTCATTGATCCGCTTGAAACCGTCCAGATCGATCATGGCCAGGCAGAAGCGGTCCTGATCGAGCAGCAGCCGATTCAACCGCTCGTCGAAGAAGCGCCGGTTGTAAAGGCCGGTCAGCTTGTCGAGGTTCGCCTGCTGGCGCACCTCGTGGTAGTCCTTGCTCACCTCCGCCAGCTCGGCATAGACGTGCCTGAGCTCGCGCATCCCCCCCTGGTGCACCTCGTCAGGCTGGGTCCGGCTGGCCCGGATCACGGTGGAGATCTCGTCCAGCATCCGCCTGAAATAACGGGACCAGATCAGTGCCAGCACCATGTAGAGCACGCTGGCCAGCACGATGATCCCGAGCACGTTGAGGGAGGCACTCGCCACCACCGCCTGGATGCTGGAGGCGGGCAACACGCTGATCAGCACCCAGTTGTGGTCCGGCAGGCGGCTGTAGGCCACGAACTGGCGAGACGCCTGATCCAGGAAGATGCCGTCCTCTCCGCTGAAGCGGGAGAGCCAGGTCGGGTGCGTCATAGGCTTGAGCAGTTGTGAGGGATCGGGGTGGGCCAGCACCTTGCCCGACTGGTTGACGATCATCTGGTAGCCGCTGTTCCACTGCCGGTTCAGCTGGGCGGAGAAGGGGGCCAGGATGGCATCCACCGCGAAGACCCCCCGCACCTTGCCCTCCTTGTCGGTGATGGCCCGCGCCAGGGCGATCACCAGCGTGCCGTTGGTGTAGTCGTAGTAGGGTTCGGTCCAGACCATCTTGCCCACATGCTGGCTGGCCAGCTGATACCAGGGGCGCACCCTGGGGTCGAAGTCCGCATCCGCCTGCCATTCGGGGTAGATCAGCATCTGGCGCTCGGCGGTGCCCACATAGATGTAGATGAGATCCGCCATCACCCCCTTGTAGAGACGCCACTCCCTGAGATAGGAGTCGGTGTTGCGCAGACGGGGGCCGCTGATGTCCTCCACCTTGACCTGGTCGTAGATGAGGGAGAACTGACGCTCCATCTCGTTCAGGTAGGGTTCGATGAAGACGTGGCGCAACTGGTGATTGGTGGCGAGCAGGCGCTGTTGCAGCTCTCGCTGCAGGCTGCGCTCCATGTGCAAGTAGTAGATGGCGCCCAGCATCAGGACGGGAATGAAGAGCAGAAGCAGGCCCAGGCGCATCCGTGCCACCAGGGACCAGGTCTTTTTGGAGACTGCTCGCTTATCCAACCCTGACTCCATGCTATCCCCTGACATCGTGTAGTGTCAGAATATCAGCCCCACCTGATAGCGTCCAAAGGGAAGCGCATCATGTGGCCAACGAGAAGGAACTGGCCTGGATGTTGAAACCGGAACTGCTGACTGCCCTCCATTACTGCGCCGTGATCACCCTGACCGGTGCCATCACCTCGGAGTATTTCCTGTTCCGACGCGGCATGTCCATCGAGCAGGTGCGCAAGCTGCTGCTGGCTGACAGCCTGGCCGCCCTGGCCCTGCTGCTCATCTTCATCACGGGCGTGCTGCTGGTGGTCGCCCATCCCCAGCCACCGGCCATCCTGCTTGCCAATCCGGGTTACCGCACCAAGCTGCTGATGTTCTTCGCCATGGCCATCAGCTTTGGCTACCCCAGCCGGCTGTTCCACCACTGGCGCCGATCCTTGCGCCAGGGACGGGCTCCCCTTGTCTCCACCCAGCAGCAGTTCTGGGTGATCTGGATCCTTAGGGGCAACCTGCTGCTGCTCGCCCTGCTGCCCCTGCTCGCCAAGCTGGCCAGCCGCTGATCCTGCCCTCGCCCGGCAACAAATGGCTGACGACAAACGCCCCTTCTCGCAGGTATCGTAATGGCGGGGCCCGAGTGCCGCCGAGACTCTTTCTCAGGGATGATTCCGTATGCGTTCAAACATGATGTTATTGATGGCCGCCGCCATCTGGGGGCTGGGCTTCGTTGCCCAGCGTCTGGGGATGGATCACATGGGGCCCTTCACCTTCAACGGCCTGCGCTTCCTGCTGGGCGCCCTCTCCCTGCTGCCGCTCTTGTGGTGGCTCAAGTCACGCCAGCCGCCCCAGCCTGCCGGTGATCACCGCCTGCTGCTGACCGGGGGCCTCATCGCCGGCACCGTGCTCTTCTCCGCCGCCTCCCTGCAACAGGTGGGGCTGCTCTACACCACGGCCGCCAAGGCGGGCTTCATCACCGGCCTCTACATCATCCTGGTCCCCGTCATCGGCCTGGCCCTGCGCCACAAGACCGGGGCCAACACCTGGGTAGGCGCCCTCATCGCCATGGCCGGGCTCTACTACCTCAGCGTCACCGAGGAGTTCACCATCGGCTACGGCGATCTGCTGCAAGTGATCGGGGCCCTGTTCTGGGCCGTGCACCTGCTGGTGCTGGATCACTACTCGAACCGGGTCGCCCCCATTCGTCTTGCCGGGGTGCAGTTCGTGGTGTGCGGTCTGCTCAGCCTGGCCACGGCCTTCGTCATCGAGACCCCGACGGCGAGTGGTGCCGTGGCGGGCTGGCAGGCGCTGCTCTACGCCGGTCTGGTCTCGGTCGGCATCGGCTATACCCTGCAGGTGGTGGGGCAGCGCGGTGCCCATCCGGCCCATGCCGCCATCATCCTCAGCCTGGAGACGGTGTTCGCCGCCATTGGCGGTGTCCTGCTGCTGGGGGAACATCTGGACGAACGGGCCGTGGTCGGCTGTGCCCTGATGCTGGCGGGGATGCTCATCTCCCAGATCCGCCTGCGCTGGTGGTGGAAGTCCCGCCGCAACAAGGTGCCCAGCCAGCCCTGATATCTGCGGTGGTCATTGACCCCAAATAAAACGAGGCGCCCTTGGGCGTAATGCCAGTCAGTTAAGCCTGACTGGCATTGTTTTTACTAGGTTTTCTCGTCGCATACTTCTGTGGTTTGGCTTTGATGCACCTTGGGTAACTTCGTTCTCGGCGGGCGGGTAACTTGAACTGCTCTGCCTGTTTGTCCAA
>NZ_JAGKRH010000018.1:0-8404 GCF_017939245.1 Aeromonas sp. PrichA-15
CTTGCCGGCATACTCGGCGTAGGCGAAGGTCATCTGCTTCATCGGAAAACTCGGCGGGTGGAATCCGGGTATTTTGCCAAAATCAGGAAGTCTTCTTCAGAGTTTCCTTAGCGTACGTTTTTCTCCGAATTCTGCGGGGTCCCCTGCCAGACCTCGGTGACGAAGGGCAGGCACAGCGCGACGGCCGCTCGCACGAGGTCCAGCGCCACGAGCAGCGAGCGCCGCGGGAGCCGGTCGGCGAAGGCCTGCGCGACCGGCGCGACCCCCGCGTAGGCCAGCATCTTGATGGCCAGCGCCGTCCCGAGCACCGCGCCTGCATCCGCGCCGGCCAGCTCGTAGGCCAGCAGGCCGAGCGCCACCGTCATCAGGCCGGTGCCGACGAGCGCGATCACCTGGGCGGTGAACAGGTGGCGGTAGGTGCGGTTATTCAGGACGGAGAGCATCGGACGGCCTCAGAGCAGTTTGGTCAGCGCCTTCATTTCGGTCAGAACGGAGTCCTCGTCATGGGACAGGCAGTGGTCGATGTGGTCGTGGATCAGGACGCGCTTGGCCGCCGTCACCGCGCTTTCCACCGCCGCGAGCTGGCGGGCGATGTCGAGGCAGGTTTCTCCCCCTTCGATCATCCCGATGACGTGCCGCAGATGCCCCTCGGCGCGCTTGAGCCGCTTCACCAGGTCGGGATGGGTGGTGTGCTTATGCATGTCTTCCATGCTGAAATCATATCCCCCCAGGGGGGATACTGCCACTGGATGTTAGATCAACGGCTGCTTGCCAGGCGGGGGGAATGGTCGCCGAGCCAGGCTAAGGCAATTGCCCGGAGCGGCATCCCGGCCGTGGTGAGACGCGAACACAAATGTGTACAACAATTCACATGAGAACATGTTCATGTGTTATATTTTGAGCCACAGTCAAAGACCCAGTTTCCCGAGGCCCCATGTCCCAATCCCACGCACATGACCATGGTCACGATCACGACCATGATCATGACCACACCCCGACCGTGACCAGCGCCAACGAGCGCAAGGTCCTGCTGTCCTTTTTCCTGATCTTCGGCTTCATGGTCGTGGAGGCCGTCGGAGGCGTGCTGTCGGGCTCGCTGGCCTTGCTGGCCGACGCGGGCCACATGCTGACCGACGCCGCGGCGCTCGCACTGGCCTACGCAGCATTCCGGTTCGGCCGCCGCGCGGCCGACAGCAAGCGCACCTTCGGCTACCTGCGCTTCGAGGTCATCGCCGGTTTCCTGAACGCCGTGACCCTGTTCGCGATCGTCGCTTGGATCGCCTACGAGGCGTGGGAGCGGCTGCAGGCGCCGCCCGTGATCCTGGCCGGCCCGATGATGATCGTCGCCGTGCTCGGCCTGCTGGTGAACGTGCTCGTGCTGTGGATCATGACCCGCGGAGAGACCGATCACGTCAACGTGAAGGGGGCCATCCTGCACGTGATGGGCGACCTGCTCGGCTCGGTCGGCGCCATCGTCGCTGCGATCGTCATCTACCTCACGGGCTGGACGCCGATCGATCCCATCCTGTCGGTCCTGGTCGCGGCGCTGATCCTGCGCAGCGCATGGAAGCTGCTCGCCAAGTCGATCCACATCCTGCTGGAAGGCGCGCCGGAGGATGCTTCGCCGGAGAAGGTGGAGCAAGGCCTGATGGGCGCCGTGCCGGGCCTGGCGGCCGTCAGCCACGTTCACGTGTGGCAGCTCACCTCCGGGCGCACGATGGCCACGCTGCACGTTCGCCCCAACGTGGACGAGGAAGCACGCGCCGTGGTCAAGCGCGTCGAAGCGGTGCTTCGAGAGCAATTCAGCATCGAACACGCCACGGTCGGGATCGACTGGAACTCGGGCACCGACGAGAACGTCTGCAGCTTGCAGCCCACGTCGGAGCGTCAGGACCACAGCGGCCACGATCACAGCGGTCATGACCACAGCGGGCACGACCACAGCGGCCATGATCATGGCAATCACAAGCATGGCGGCGGGCACAGCCACGGCCATGACCACGACCATTCCGCTCCTGGTCACAGGCATTGAGGCCGCGCGAGCCGGCTCGCACTCCACTTGAGGATTTGCATCCATGACGTCCCGCAAAACCACCAGCGCCGACACCGCGCAATGCTCGACCACCAGCCACGACGCGGCGACCGATGCCCTCGCAATGTCGCAAAGTGACGTCGCTGTTCTGGCCGAGACCTTCCGCCTGCTGGGCGACCAATCGCGATTGAAGATCCTGCTGCAGTGCATGCATGGCTCGGTCGCCGTGGGGGACATCGCCGAAGCGCTCGACCTGTCGCAGTCTCTGGTCAGCCATCACCTGCGGCTGCTGCGCGGTGCGCGCCTCGTGCGCGGCGAACGCCAAGCCAAGCACATCTTCTACAGCATCGCGGACCAGCACGTCAGCCAGGTGCTGCAGGACATGGCGGTCCACATTTCCGAGGACAAAGCCGACGACTGACCAGGCCCAAGCACCCAGGCGAATGGCAGGTTGCGAGGCGCCGGTACCCACGCCGCCGGTTAGCCTCAAGGACGTCCTCGATGCGGCCTGGGCGCAACACCCTGAATCGCGGGCCCTGCCTGGGCGCCGGGATGCCGCGCAGGCACAGCAATGGGCGGCGGCAGCTTGGACGCCTGAGCCTCCCGCGCTCGCAATCACCCACAAGACCGACCGGTTCAACCGCACAACGGCACTCGTGAGCTGGATGTCGGAGTGGCCACAGCGACGACGCGGGGTTTTCCCACCACCTTGTCCATGCAGCCTGCCCGCTAGGGCAACCCAAAGGGCTTGACCTTGCCTTCGTTGTAACGCCTAGCCTCCACACAAATTTCTGCAGAGCGCTTCGGAAGGGCCGGAGTCCTGCATCCAAGAAAGGGGCACTTCGGGGTTCTAGGGATTTTCCGTCCAAATGCGACATTCAGACTGCTAAGTGATTGATTTATTGTGACTGGCTATGTGAAGCGCCAAAAAAGTAATACCCCTCTGGAGGCCGCGGACGGCGTGGCCTCCAGAGCACTTTGTCGTTTTTGGACGGAAAATCCCTAGAACCCCGAGAACGGCGACGGCCTCAAGACTGCCATGACCGACATGCGCGGCAAGGGGGGCAACGGCGCCCGCGACGGCTTCCTGTTTGCCCTGACCCTGATCCCCACCGTGATGTTCGCCCTCGGCATGATCAATGTGCTGGAACACTACGGCGCCCTGGATGCCGCCCGCAAGCTGCTGACCCCGCTGCTGCGCCCGCTGATGGGGATCCCTGGCAACACGGGCCTGGCGCTGATCGCCTCCCTGCAGAGTACCGATGCCGGCGCCGCCATGACCCGCCAGCTCAAGGATGAAGGGCTCATCACCAAGCGCGAGACCGACGTCTTCACCATGTTCCAGTTCTCCGCCGGTGCCACCATAGTCAACTTTTTCTCCTCCGGCGCCGTGCTGTTCACCCTGACCCTGGCCGATGGCAGCCCGGCGGTCAGCTCCTCCATCGGTCTCGCCGTGGTGGTGATGTTTGCCTTCAAATTTGTCGGAGCCAACCTGTTTCGGGTCTACCTCAACCTGACCGAAGGCAAAAACAGCGACAACACCCAGCACGCCACGACCCCCAGCACTCAGGAGCAAGCCAAATGAGCCAGGCCAACGTCAAGAAACCCATCGTCACCGATATCTTCGTCGAAGGGGCCAAGAAGGGATGGGTCATTGCCACCACCTCCACCGTCCCCAACGTGCTGATGGCCTTCGTCATCATCAAGGCGCTGCAGATCACCGGCGCCCTGGACGCCATGGGGGCCATCTTCTCCCCCATCATGGCGGTGTTCGGTCTGCCCGGTGAGGCAGCTGCAGTGCTGATCGGCGCCTGGATGTCCATGGGCGGCGCGGTCGGCGTGGTCATTACCCTGTTCGATCAGGGGATCCTCAACGGTACCCACATCGCCATCCTGGCCCCCGCCATCTACCTGATGGGCTCCCAGGTGCAGTACATGGGCCGCATCCTCGGCTGCATCGGCACCGAAGGGCGCTACATCCCCATCATGGTCGCCATCTCAGTGCTCAACGCCTTCGGCGCCATGTTGGTGATGAACATCCTTCTCTGACCCTTTTCGTACAACCACACAAGTGGAGCAACCGATGACTTTTTCTCTGGATGAATACCTGGCCGAGCTGGCCCCTCTCATCAACCTGGATTGCGGCTCATTGCACCAACCTGGCATAACCGCAGTGGCTGATCTGATGGCCGCCAAATACGAGGCCATGGGTGGCTGGCACATCAAGCGGGTCGACTGCGGGGTAGCCGGGGTGGGACTGGAAATTCGCAACCAGCCTGATGCCGAGCAGATCGATGTGATGTTGATTGGCCATATGGACACCGTCTTCCCCCTCGGCACCGCCGCCGCCCGCCCGCTGAGCGTCGATGGCGAGCGGGCCTACGGTCCCGGCGTCTCCGACATGAAATCCGGCCTGCTCAACATCGTCCATGCCCTGCGCGCCCTGCCCCGCGAAGTGCGCGACAGCCTGAGCATCTGCGTCTGCATGAACCCGGACGAAGAGATTGGCTCCCTGCACTCCAGCGACTGGCTGGCCTCGGTGGCCAAACAGGCCCGTCAGGTGCTAGTGGCCGAAGCAGCCCGTGCCGACGGATCCTTGGTCAAAGCGCGCAAGGGGATGGCTCGCTATCGCCTCGATTTCACCGGCAAGGCGGCCCACGCGGGCAACGAGCCGCAGAAGGGGCGCAGCGCCATCACCGAGCTGGGTCACTGGATCCTGGCCATCAATGCCCTCACCAACTTCGAGAGCGGCACCACCCTCAACATCGGCATCGTCGAGGGGGGCAATGGCGCCAACATAGTGCCGGCCCATGCCAGCGCAGTCGTGGACGTGCGCTTCTGGGACAATCAGGAGTACAGCCAGGTCAACGACCGGCTGCTGACCCTGGCCGAGCGCCCTCATCTGGAAGGGGTCACCATCAAGCTGACTCGCGAGGCCCACAAGCCGGCCATGGTGCCGTCAGAAGGCACCAAGGCCCTGATGGCCATCGTGGAAGAGTGTGGTCAAGAGCTGGGTCTGCCCATCCGCTGGCAAGAGGTCGGTGGCGGCTCGGATGCCAACCTGACCGCCGCCCTCGGCATTCCGACCCTGGACGGTCTGGGCCCTATCGGCGCCGGTTTCCACAGTGACGAGGAGTATCTGGATCTGGCGAGCATTGCCCCGCGCATCGAGCTGCTGGTGAAGGTGCTGACCCGCCTGGCCGCGTGATATCCCCATCCATGGCCAAGGCCAGCCGGTTTGCACCGGCTGGCCTTTTTTATATCCGGCGACGCCGTCACTCCAGCGGCGGCAGAAACTTCGCCATCACCTTGCCGGTATGCCCCTCCTCCTCAAAGGCCACCAGCGTCTTATCCAGCTGAGTAATGAGCTCCTGAGCCCGCGGCGATCCCTTGCTCACCATCAGGTAGAATCCCTTGCGATTGGGTAGGCGCAGATGGGTCAAACCGGGTTCACTCTGGTAGATGCCAAGGCTGAGGCCGCTTAGCAACGGCTCGACCGAGTTTGGCAGAAAATCGCAGCGCCCCCGCGCCAGCAGGTCGAGAGCCTGCTGCAGCCGCTTGACCCGCCGCAGCTTCTTGTTGATGCCATAGGGGGCATAGTTGTAGCCAAGCAGTCCGCACATCCGGCCGCGGCTGGCCACCTCCAGATCCGGCGCCTCGGGGAAGCGGCGCTTGAGGTAGAAGAGACCGAGGCGGGTGTGATAGAGGGGAACACTGTAGTAAACATGGGCCGCCAGCTCCGGCTTGTAGCTGGCATCCCAGGTCAGCTCGCACAGGCCGTTTTGGCCATAGTCGACCAGCTCCTGCTTGACCCTGGCCCATGGCAGGTAGCGGATCTGGGGAGACAAACCATTCTGGCGCAGGGCATCGAGCACCAGGGTCGCCGCCGCCCCGGTCAGCCGTTCGGGTTCCGGCACGCCGTTGTGGCGCACCCAATAAGTGTAGGGAGGCCATTCACTGCCATTGCCGAGGCAGATCCGCACCGGCGCGTCACTCTCCTGTGCCGAGGCGACCGGCATCAACATGGCAAGGATCATGCCCGACAACAGCCAGAATCCCTTCATCCCTCTTCCTCCATGTGCCAATCTCCTGAGTGCAGAGCGTCTTGCCCTCTGTGCTACCCTCACAGCCCGTGCTCCGGGCGCCATAGCGCCAACAGGAGGGGCGGAATATCGCCATAGGCCAGGGTCGGCGTCTGGTGCCACTGCGCCAGCTTTTGCAGCGCCTTCCCCAGCTCCCCTGCCAGGGTGCGGGTCACCCTGACCCCAGCCTCCAGATAGAGGTTCTTTATCTCGAAGATCCCCTGCTGGCGATGGGCCTTGGCATCCATCCGGCCCACCAGTTTGCCGCAATGCAGCAGCGGCAGCACGAAGTAGCCGTACTGGCGCTTGTGCGCCGGGGTATAGCACTCGATGCGGTAGTCGAACTCGAATAGCTCGCGGGCCCGCCTGCGATCCCACACCAGAGGATCAAAGGGCGACAAGGCCGTGGTATGGGTCGCCCTGAGGGTGCCCCCCTGCGCCTTGACCAGCTCGTCAGCCAGCGAGGCGTGGACGAAGGCGCCGTGCTGCCATCCCTCCACCCGCACCGGAAACAGCTCTCCTTCGTCGGCCAGTTGATGGAGCAGGGCATCGTATTTGCCGCGTCGCAGCCGGTAATAGTCGGCCACCCAGCCGGCCTTGACCAGCCCCAGCGCCCGGCAGCTGGCACGCACCATCTCTCGCTGCGCCGTCTCCGGGCTCGGCAGATCCCGCTCGTCGCACCAGCCGGGCATGACCCGCTCTGCCAAATCATAGACCCGCTGGAAGTTGCGCCGCTCGCGCACCATCAGGCGCCCCGCGGTGAAGAGCACCTCGAGATGACGCTTCTCCGGCTTCCAGTCCCACCAGCCGTTGCCCTTCTCTCCCTGGCGGGCAAAGTCGGCTGCTCGCACCGGCCCCTGCTGGCGGATCTGCTCGAGTAGCCGGTCAATGTCCTGCTGATGGGTGGCGAGCCAGTGGGCCGAAAACTTCCAGCCCATGGCGGCAGGATCCAGCATGCGATGGCGCAGCAGCCGGTAATCCTCCCGGGGCACGAAGCAGGCCTCGTGGGCCCAGTATTCGAAGAGGTCGCCCTCGGCCAGCAGCCGCTCCAGCCAGACGGGATCGTAGTGGCCGAGGCGGCTGAACAGCACCAGGTAGGGGTTCTAGGGATTTTCCGTCCAAATGCGACATTCAGACTGCTAAGTGATTGATTTATTTGTGACTGGCTATGTGAAGCGCCAAAAAAGTAATACCCCTCTGGAGGCCGCGGACGGCGTGGCCTCCAGAGCACTTTGTCGTTTTTGGACGGAAAATCCCTAGAACCCCGCATAGGTAGATCAGTCATACCCTCGCTACCGTGGGGCTGGCAGTTGGCATTGGCCAAAAGTCGGTCGTGCTCACCGTAACGGACGGTCAGGGTGAAGGCCTGCGTGTAATTGGCAACTCGGCACCGAGGTCTACGGGTGAGCGTCGCCACGGTGAAGAAGATAAAAAGAATAGGTTGAGATCCTATTAGACAAGGGGTGGTACTGGGCACATCACCCCTCAGCCCAGCTGGGCCACAATCAGATGAGCTTGATCTCCTCCGTGGACATTGGCTATAACTGCTATGATTTCGGTGATAGGTTAAGATCCTATTATTCATTACTGGCGATTCCGTTATTGACCTCCAAATAGCGGCACTTTCATTGACCACCCTCTAGGGAAGGTGCGAATAAGCGGGGAAATTCTTCTCGGCTGACTCAGTCATTTCATTTTTCAGTTTGAGCCGATTTTTTCTCCCGTAAATGCCTTGAATCAGCCTATTTAGACCGTTTCTTCGCCATTTAAGGCGTTATTCCCAGTTTTTAGTGAGATCTCTCCCACTGACGTATCATTTGGTCCGCCCGAAACAGGTTGGCCAGCGTGAATAACATCGCCAGTTGGTTATCGTTTTTCAGCAACCCCTTGTATCTGGCTTTCACGAAGCCGAACTGTCGCTTGATGATGCGAAATGGGTGCTCCACCTTCAGGGCGGGAGCACACTTTGTTGATATTTTAACCAAAGAATAACTGAGCCCGATAGTCGTCATTCCAGCCGGCTCTTTTTAGCTTGGGAAGGTGCGAATAAGTCATATGGCACGAGAGCATTTAATGGTAACCCATTGATATTAAATGACTAAAATTTTCATTTTTTGTTCGTGGGATACTTGTTCGCACTTTCCCTTGTTTCTCTGACTTCGAGCACCACAATTGCTCTGTTTTACGATATTCAATACGAACCGCCGGAATAGCGCCATATTCTCGACCGCATCCTCCATCGCTATCCTGGAAGCATCCTCGTTGAACACCACATCAAGAATGTAATGCT
>NZ_JAGKRH010000206.1:0-793 GCF_017939245.1 Aeromonas sp. PrichA-15
AAAACGGCTCGATGACTTCCACCATGTTTTGCCATGGCAGAATCTGCTCCATGCGGGACAAGAAAATCTCTTTTCTGGTCTGACGGCGCTTACTGCTGAATTCACTGTCGGCGAAGGTAAGTTGATGACTCATGATGAACCCTGTTCCATGGCTCCAGATGACAAACATGATCTCATATCAGGGACTTGTTCGCACCTTCCCTAAATAACTGATCCCAATAGTGCTACACCTTCGCTGTGCCATAGCCATTCCCCGGGAAAGGAGACACGGTATCCATGAAGTGTTTCACTCGGGCCAGCAGGTTTGCCATCCCTCTGCATTGATGATTGCGCGTGATGGTTTCATGTAACTTGTGCCATAGCCGTTCTATGTGATTAACCCAAGGGCTGTAAACTGGCTGGAACACCAGGCAGAACTTGGGATTCTTCTTCAACCATCGCTCGGTCTGTTTGCTTTTGTGAATGATGTAGTTATCGAGGATCAACGTGATGGTTTTGGCTCGTCGGTAGTGGTGGCGCAGCTTTTCCAGCATGGCAATAAACAGCGATGAGTTTTTCTTGATCCCGCTGACGTAAAGTACCCTTCCGTTGCCTGCGTGGAGAACGCCTGCCAGATAATGCTTGGCATTCTGCCCCGGTGTGACAACCCCAGGGCGGGAGCACACTTTGTTGATATTTTAACCAAAGAATAACTGAGCCCGATAGTCGTCATTCCAGCCGGCTCTTTTTAGCTTGTTTCTCTGACTTCGAGCACCACAATTGCTCTGTTTTACGATATTCAATACGAACCGCC
>NZ_JAGKRH010000207.1:0-646 GCF_017939245.1 Aeromonas sp. PrichA-15
TGCCTCTACTGCCTCTACTGCCTCTACTGCCTCTACTGCCTCTACTGCCTCTACTGCCTCTACTGCCTCTACTGCCTCTACTGCCTCTACTGCCTCTACTGCCTCTACTGCCTCTACTGCCTCTACTGCCTCTACTGCCTCTACTGTCTCTACTGCCTCTACTGCCTCGTTTTGTAAGTGAGAGATGATTTTTCAATAGTCTCTATATTTAAGTCGTTTATCTCTGCCTAAACGACAGGGGTTCTGTTGCATAGCCCAGAGTAGGGCAATGTCATCCTTCATTTGTCGTATAAGTAGGCCATGAGTCATGGAGTGTGGCGGCTATAGTGCCGTTGAGGACTTGTTTCTGTGGATAAGGTTGTATAAAAGCTGTGCTTGGATATGAATAACTAAAAAAGTGCCGATTTTTGCAATTTTATTGCAGAGAAGGGGTTGCCAGAACGAATTCGCTCCCTATAATGCGCCTCCATCGACAGGGCAAGCGGCAACGCAAAGCCTGAGTCGGTAGCCTCGAAAAGCCTTTGAAAATAAGGCTTGACTCGAGAAGGCGGTTGAGTAGAATGCCACTCCCGCAGCAGCCAAAAGCTGCGTCGCTCTTTAACAATTTGAATCAAGCAATCTGTGTGGGCACTCACAGCATCGAGCA
>NZ_JAGKRH010000208.1:0-4426 GCF_017939245.1 Aeromonas sp. PrichA-15
ATCGACCAAGGTGCCTTGAGTCATCATGACGCCTGCTTCGGCCAGCCAGCGATTGATGGTCTTGAACAATTGGCGGGCCAGTTGATGCTGCTCCAGCAGGTGGCGGAAATTCATGATGGTGGTGCGGTCCGGCAAGGCGCTATCCAAGGATAACCGGGCAAACAGACGCATGGAGGCGATTTCGTACAGAGCATCTTCCATCGCGCCATCGCTCAGGTTGTACCAATGCTGCATGCAGTGAATGCGTAGCATGGTTTCCAGCGGATAAGGTCGCCGGCCATTACCAGCCTTGGGATAAAACGGCTCGATGACTTCCACCATGTTTTGCCATGGCAGAATCTGCTCCATGCGGGACAAGAAAATCTCTTTTCTGGTCTGACGGCGCTTACTGCTGAATTCACTGTCGGCGAAGGTGAGCTGATGACTCATGATGAACCCTTTTTCATGGCTCCAGATGACAAACATGATCTCATATCAGGGACTTGTTCGCACCTTCCTTAGCCTCGTACCGCGGAGTGCTCAAGCAATCAAATTTTGGCGAACTCTTGGTCGGCGGCGCCGTGCCAACCCACTACCGTCAGCTGTTTGCCTCGGTGCAATCCTTGAATAACCAGCTGGCTAATTTACGTCTTAGTCAAGACTATTTCGATTACATCGTCATTGATGAGGTTCACCATATTGCGGCGGCCAGTTATCGCGGTCTGCTCGCCACCTTTGAACCTCAGATTCTGTTGGGATTAACCGCAACGCCAGAGCGCCATGATGGCGGTGATATTCTTGCCGACTTTTGTGGTGTCATCGCAGCAGAGATCCGCTTGCCCGAGGCCATCAATCGTCGCCATCTCTGTCCGTTCCAATATTTTGGTATCGATGATGATACTGACTTGCGCCAAGTGACTTGGAAAAATGGCCGTTATGACATTACTGAGCTCACCAATATCTATACCCACAATCAGCAGCGGGTACAGAAGATAGTCCAGAGCCTCAATGAGATCGTCACCGATATTACCAAGATCAAAGCACTGGCATTTTGTGTGAGCCGTGAACATGCCGACTTTATGTGCAAGGCATTTTTATTGAAGGGCATCAAGGCTGACATCCTCACTAGCGATAACCGAGACGAGCGACATAGTAAGCAACAAGATTTGCGTACCGGCGTTATCAATATTCTCTGCGTGGTGGACATCTTCAACGAAGGGGTTGATATCCCGGAAGTCGATACCTTGCTGTTTTTACGACCAACGGAAAGCCTCACCATCTTCTTGCAGCAATTGGGACGTGGCCTGCGGCTGGCGAGCGATAAAGAGTGCTGCACCGTATTGGACTTTGTTGGGAATGCCCGTGCGGAGTATGACTTTGCCCAGAAATTCCGGGCTCTGGTGGGTAAAACCAATAAGGCGATCAGCCACGAGATCAAACAGGGCTTCCCTCACGCCCCCTTGGGCTGCCGCATCGAGCTCTCAAAACAGACCCAAGAGTTAATTCTGAGCAATATCAAAAAGGCGACTCTCAATACCTCGCGCCTCATGGGCCTGATCCGCCGTTTCTCACAGGATTGCGATTTACCGCTGACACTGGCGAATTTTCTGAAGTTCTACCCTCATATCAGCCTTGAGGAGATCTACAAGCGCGGCAATTGGAGCGCCTTGGTCAAACAGGCCCACAACCATACCATTTCTGAAATGAGTGATGAGAAGCTGTCGACCCTCTACACCCGGGCCATCAAAACCCGGCTATTGGGCTGCGATGCGCTCCATTACTTGAACTTCTTACAAACCTTGGTGGAAAGCGCCTTTACCTTAACGGCTGAGCACGATGAGCGGATGGCCTTGATGTGCCATTACGACTTCTGGCAACAAAGCGGCCCCAACGCAGGCTTTAGCTCCTTGGCGCACAGCCTGAAACAACTCAATCAACCAGAGTTAAGGGCCGAGCTGGCAGATCTGTTGCCCATGCTGATCAACCGGGTGCAGCACGAACAAAGCGCCATGCCAGATCTTCCCGGCAATCCACTACAACTGCATGCTCGCTATGCCAGAGAGCAAGTGCTGGTTGGCTTTGGGGCAACCACCTTCGCGCAGCAACCCACGGCTCGCGAAGGGGTCTATGTCATCGCAGAGCACAATATCGAGTTGCTGTTCGTGACCTTGAACAAAACGGAGCAGCACTTCTCCCCCACCACCCGTTATCACGACTACGCCATTAATGAGTCACTGTTCCATTGGCAGAGCCAAAACAGCGCTCGCCCAGAGCGAGGCAAGGGGCTGAGTTACATAAACCACAGGGCAGAGGGTAAGCGCGTGTTTCTGTTCGTTCGTGAGCAGAGCAAAGATGAATTTGGCCGCACCCTTGGCTTTGTGAACTTTGGTGAGGTGGAGTACATCTCCCACAGCGGTAGCCAACCGATGAACATTAAATGGCGTCTCACTGCTCCGATGCCGCCTTTTATGTGGAAAGAAGCGGCCAAATTGGCAGTTGGCTGAGCGACCCATCACAACAAGGCCCACCCACGGCGGGCCGCCTTCGTGTGGTCAGCAGGCAATCCGCTCTATGCGACCACCACTGAGTTTGAAGAAGGCATCCTGTGGCAGCTCCTGCAGCCAGGTGGTGGTGTAGTCCAGATCCACATAGGCGCCGCGCAGCATGGCGCCAAAGAGACCGTGAGAAACCACGATGGCCTGCTCGGCAATCTGCTCGTCCTCAAGCCATTGCCGGGCCCGGCGCTGAATGCTCTCAAAACTCTCGCCATGGGGGGCCCGCAGATACCAGTCCGGCTCCTCCAGATCCAGCTCGGGGTGGGCCGCCAGCAGCTCGGGCACCCGGCGACTCTCCCACTCCCCCATCCCTAGCTCCACCAGCCGCTCGTCCCAGATGATGCGCTCCTGGTCCAAGCCAAGCTGCTGACACACCCGCTCCGCCGTCTGCCGTGCCCGGCCGAGGGGGCTGGCGTAGATCGTCCAGTCGGTGGGCTCGGTCAGGAGCTTGGCCAGACGGGCCCCCATGGCGAGGGCCTGGGCTTCTCCCCTGGGGGTCAGCTCGGAGTTGCAACGCCCCTGCAACCGCAATTCGGCGTTATAACGGGTCTGGCCGTGGCGCAGCAAATAGAGGGTTCGAGACATGGTTTCTCCAGCAGAGTCAACGAGATAAGAAAAACAGGGGGAAGATGATAACAGATGTACCGGGTCAACCAAGACCCGGAGGATGCAGGCTTGTGCTGACTCCTTGAGCGCATGGTCTGCGGCGATCGTGAAAGGACAACAGGGGCTGCGCACCTTTATCGCACAGGCGCCTTGTGCGCATACCACACGCCTTCGCCACGGGCCCGCCAGCGCCGTGGCAAGCGCCCCATGCTCCCCTATCTTGTTGTTCAGACGGGATAAAATGGGGATGTGCCGGTTTATCGGTCACAGGATGGCGGCCAATGCCAGAAAAGACAGAGTTTTTGCTCTGATCCGGGGGCCATTTTGGTACGAATCTCTGGCTCAAGACAGGGACGCCTAGTGTACAATCTGCCACCCGATTTCCCCTGACCCGGCCCAGGCTCAGGCCCTGATGTACCCCAGAGTAAATGAACGTGACCCCAACCCACCCCATGCTCGACAGTTATTACAGCCAGGATCTGGTGTTCTTCTCCATCCTGGTGGCGGTGCTCGCCTCCTACACGGCGCTGACCATGACCAGTCGGGTGAGCCAGAGTCGGGGACGGGCCGCCGTGCTCTGGCTCGCGGGGGGAGCCTTCGCCATGGGGCTCGGCATCTGGTCCATGCATTTTATCGGCATGCTCGCCTTCAACCTGCCCATCGCGCTGGGATACGATCTGACCCTCACCGGTCTCTCCCTGGTGGCGGCCATCGGCTCCTCGGCCTTTGCGCTCTGGCTGGTGAGTCGTCCCCAGCTCCCCTGGCACCAGATCCTGTTCGGGGCCGTGCTGATGGGGGCCGGCATCGCCACCATGCACTACATCGGCATGGCGGCCATGAAGATAACGCCCGGCATCCACTACCTGCCTGGGCTCTTCATCCTCTCCATCCTCATCGCGGTATTCGCCTCGGGTGCCGCGCTCTGGATAGCGTTTCGCCTGCGCAACAGCTCGCCCCGCGCCTTCTTCAGCAAGGCCCTCGCCTCCCTGGTGATGGGGGCGGCCATCATCGGCATGCACTACACCGGCATGGCGGCGGCCCAGTTCCCCGCAGAGAGCCTGTGCGGGGCCCTCTACACCGGTCTCAATACCCAGTGGTTGGCAACCGTGGTCATCATAGTGACCCTGGCGGTGTTCGCCATGCGTATTCCGGCGAAGTTGAACAGCCATTCCGGCCAACGTGAACACCCTGATCCTTAACGCGCTCACGTCACCCCGTTTCTAACTCGAGTGTTCAGATTGGGTCAACTCACTTCTCCTCTTTCTCATCGATTCTCCCTTCAGTGA
>NZ_JAGKRH010000209.1:0-2346 GCF_017939245.1 Aeromonas sp. PrichA-15
TACTTCCTCTCCGCCGGTCTGCTGCTCTCGGCAGGCATCATGTTCATGATGGGGACCATGCACTGGGCTACCTCCAGCATTGGCATCATGTTCGTGCTCCTGTTCCTGAACGGCTGGGCACAGGGCATGGGCTGGCCCCCCTGCGGTCGCACCATGGTGCACTGGTGGTCGCAGAAGGAGCGGGGTGAGATCGTCTCGGTCTGGAACGTGGCCCACAACGTGGGCGGCGGCATGATAGGCCCCCTGTTCATCCTCGGCATGGGCTGGTTCAACGACTGGCGCAGCGCCTTCTATGTGCCTGCGGCGGCGGCGGCGGCCATCGCGGTGATCGCCTTCTTCGTGATGCGCGATACCCCGCAATCGGTCGGTCTGCCCCCCATCGAGGAGTACAAGAACGACTACCCGAAGGATTACAACGAAAGCCACGAGCAGGAGTTCTCCGCCAAGGAGATCTTCATGAAGTACGTGCTGCACAACAAGCTGCTCTGGTACATCGCCATCGCCAACGCCTTCGTCTACCTCATCCGTTACGGCGTGCTGGACTGGGCGCCCACCTATCTGAAAGAGGCCAAGGACTTCAGCGTGGATCACTCCTCCTGGGCCTACTTCCTCTATGAGTGGGCGGGGATACCGGGCACCCTGCTGTGCGGCTGGATCTCCGACAAGATGTTCAAGGGCCGCCGCGCCCCGGCAGGCATCCTGTTCATGGTGCTGGTGACCCTTTCCGTGCTGGTCTACTGGTTCAACCCGGCGGGCAACCCGACCATCGACATGATGGCCCTGGTCGCCATCGGCTTCCTCATCTATGGCCCCGTCATGCTGATCGGCCTCTACGCCCTGGAGCTGGCGCCCAAGAAGGCGGCCGGTACCGCGGCGGGCTTCACCGGCCTGTTCGGTTATCTGGGTGGCGCGGTCGCGGCCAACGCCATGCTGGGCTATACCGTTGACCACTTCGGCTGGGACGGCGGCTTCATGGTGCTCACCGTCTCCTGCGTGCTCTCCATCATCCTGCTGGCCATGACCCTCAAGCACGAGAACGAGTCGATTGCCGCCAAGGCGGCTGCCCATAAGGCATAAAACGTGATCCTGCCCTTATCGATTGGAAAAGGGATCAGGTACACTGCCAAAGGCCCCGCACCTGCCGGGGCCTTTTTTCGTCTCATCTGCGGAGTGCAAGCGTGAAGCAAACCCAACGACATCTGGAGATCCTGGACGTCCTGACCCGGCAGGGTTTCGTCTCGACCGACGATCTGGTGACCCATTTTGACGTCAGCCCCCAGACCATTCGCCGGGATCTCAACGATCTCGCCGAACAGAACAAGATCCGGCGCCATCACGGCGGGGCCTCACTGCATTCGAGCACCGTCAACACCGCCTACAGTGCCCGCAAGGTGATGCAGCTCAAGGAGAAGGAGCGCATCGCCCGGGAAGTTGCCGCCAACATCCCCGACGGCTCGTCGCTCTTTATCGACATCGGCACCACCACCGAGGCCATCGCCCGGGCCCTGCTCGACCACCGGGAGCTGCGCGTGGTCACCAACAACCTGAACGTCGCCAGCATCCTGACCGCCAAGGATGACTTCACCGTCATCATCGCCGGCGGTGAAATTCGCAACCGGGATGGCGGCATTGTCGGGGAGGCGACCCGCGACTTCATCGGCCAGTTTCGCATGGACTACGGCGTCATCGGCATCTCGGGCATCGACAGCGACGGCTCCCTGCTCGATTTCGACTATCACGAGGTGAAGATCGCTCAGGCCATCATCGCCCACTCCCGCCAGGTGTTCCTGGCCGCCGACCACACCAAGTTTGGCCGCAACGCCATGGTCAACCTCGGCAACCTCAACCAGATCCACGCCCTGTTCACGGATCAGGAGCCGCCGGAGAAGCTGATGCGACTGATGTCCCAGCATCAGATCGCCTGCCATATCTGCTGAGCTTCCCCGCACAGGTATCAGGCCGCCTTGGGGCGGCCGCTTTTTTCCTGCCCCCTCCCGGCCTGCGGCGTCTCCCTTGCGGCGCCTAAGCGGCCAGTTCCTGGCGCTGACACACCTTCTTTGACCCCTGATGTTGCCCCCGCACTCGGGCGCCAGGTTTGCACCGACGCTAGGCGCCAGCGAGGAATTCACGCCATCGCCTTCATCACCTTGCCCCATGGGCACCCCCATCCGGCACTCTTTGTTCTCCTCCCTGCCCGAAATGGCTGTTTCCGGCAGACCTTAGCCTTGCCAGGCCGTCACCGACTGGCAGCATTTTTAGCATTGTGAAAACAATCGCGATCACATTTCTCTCACGAAATGTTCGTTTATTGGTTTTTCATGTTCTAATATGAGCGAAATCAAACAT
>NZ_JAGKRH010000210.1:0-1637 GCF_017939245.1 Aeromonas sp. PrichA-15
GCATCTTGTCTTTGATAGAGACAGCCAAGCGGTTAGGTCGCTGTCCGCAGGAATGGCTGAGGGCCGTGGTCAGTGCCTGCATAGAGAAAACAGACTACCCGCTCCCGGAAGAGTTGTTGTCAACATCCTCCCGGTGAACGGTTACGTATCGACTTCCCAATCTCCCACACGGCTCCGCTCATTGACTATCGCAGGGCGTTCATCAATCGATACCGGATTGGGAATGACACTGCGTTTGCTGTTCTTACCCTTGCGATAGCGTTTGTGACCCTGACGCAGATGCCGGTATAGCGTGCCACCGTTGGCCTTGTCGCGTGCCACATAGCGGTATATCCACTCGTGGCTAACCGGGCAGTTAATCATGTCTCCAACGCCACTGATTTGCTCGGGACTCCAGTCCGCGACCAGCGCCATGCAAACAAAGTCGATGGTATCAGACGGGACAGTACGCTTCTGACTCGTCAGCCGTCGTGCCGTGGCAAGTTGGTGAGCCTGCTGCGGCTGATAGGCCTGCCCAGCACAATTACGACGAAGCTCACGACTGATAGTCGATGGATGAACCCCGAGCTGTTTGGCAATGCGGGCCTGTGACAGGCCATGGTCACGGAGGCAGGCAATCTGGTATCGTAGCCCCTCGGTCAACTGCTGGTATTTCATGGTGTATCGCTTTGTTTCTTTGGCGAGAAGAAGCGTACCCTAACTGGTAGTTGACCGCCTCTCTCCTATGCACCATGGGCATTGCACTTATTATCTGAATTCACGGTTGCTAAAAAGTGAGCGCCCCGATTGACGGGTTGGCGTCGATGGCTAACCGGAGGTATTCCATGAGCGACCATACCCTGCTGCCCCATCTTAAATGCGAAAGGGGACTCCCTCCGACGTAGGTGGGAGGGGAATTTCGCCGGGGCGTCAGCCCCGCTGGTTTTGAATGTATTGCTTGATCACCTCCAACGGTGCTCCGCCGCAAGAGCCCGCAAAGTAAGAGCGTGACCAGAGTACGGGTTTGCTGTAAGCACCTCTCAAGTCCAGAAATTCATTACGCAGTCGCCTTGATGTGACCGCCTTTAACGAGTTCACCAGTACCGATAGCTGTACCGTTGGCGCGTACTCTATCAGCATGTGAACATGATCAGCCTCTCCGTCACACTCTTTCAGTTCCGCACCAAAATCTCTGCAAACCTCTGCCGCACACTGACCGAATGAAGCGTGATGCAGTTCCCCCAATATCGGCTTTCGATACTTGGTGATAAACACCAAATGTACGTGCAAAGCGTTGGCCGCATGGCGTGATTTATTAATTTTAGTGAATTGCATTCTGTCACTCAATCGGGCTTAATAGATATGGTAATAATGCTGCACACTGAGTGATAAATGCAAATTCTGAAAGCCTACAAATTCCGACTCGAACCGACCGAACAACAAGCGCAACGCCTGCGCCAGTTGGGCGGTTGTGCTCGTTATGTCTGGAATCACGGGCTGGCAGAGACAAAGCGCATTCTGGATGCTGGCGAAAAACTGCCTTCTGCCTTTGAGCTGAACAGGATGCTCACCAGTTGGAAGAAAGACCCAGAAATGGCCTTTCTGGCCGAGGCATATACCGACAACCTCCAGCAGAAGCTCAAGGATTTGCATGGCGC
>NZ_JAGKRH010000211.1:0-293 GCF_017939245.1 Aeromonas sp. PrichA-15
GTAGCGGCGAGCGAACGGGGATTAGCCCTTAAGCATCTTGGAAGTTAGTGGAACGGTCCTGGAAAGGCCGGCGATACAGGGTGATAGCCCCGTACACGAAAACAACCTTGATGTGAAATCGAGTAGGGCGGGACACGTGACATCCTATCTGAATATGGGGGGACCATCCTCCAAGGCTAAATACTCCTGACTGACCGATAGTGAACCAGTACCGTGAGGGAAAGGCGAAAAGAACCCCTGTGAGGGGAGTGAAATAGAACCTGAAACCGTGTACGTACAAGCAGTGGGAGCCC
>NZ_JAGKRH010000019.1:0-14522 GCF_017939245.1 Aeromonas sp. PrichA-15
GACTGAAATGATGGTGGGTCGTGCTGGATTCGAACCAGCGACCAATTGATTAAAAGTCAACTGCTCTACCGACTGAGCTAACGACCCATCGAAATCATTTTTTAAAGCATGGTGGTCGTTACTGGGCTCGAACCAGTGACCCCCTCCTTGTAAGGGAGGTGCTCTCCCAGCTGAGCTAAACGACCTGGGATTCAATGTTCAGAGTGGTGGGTCGTGTAGGGTTCGAACCTACGACCAATTGATTAAGAGTCAACTGCTCTACCGACTGAGCTAACGACCCACATCCTGAACTTTTCACCAACCGCATGTGGCGGCCAGCGTTACAACATGGTGGTCGTTACTGGGCTCGAACCAGTGACCCCCTCCTTGTAAGGGAGGTGCTCTCCCAGCTGAGCTAAACGACCTGGGAATATTGTCTTCACCTGCTGTGAAGAAATGGTGGGTCGTGCTGGATTCGAACCAGCGACCAATTGATTAAAAGTCAACTGCTCTACCGACTGAGCTAACGACCCTCACCACGACCAGTGCCGACTGCATTACTGCTCCGGCTCTGACGGCGGCCTATATTACGGATTTATCATCCTGGCGCAATAGAAAAATCTTAAATTAAATCTGATTGTTCACTGCGCATACAAAGCACGGCGGTATTTACAAGAGTGTTACGAAAACAGTGACATGCAGCAATGTCACAGCTTGGCCAGACTCTGTTTGGCCAGCTGGGCCGGCGAGGTGTTGGGGTAACCCTTGATCACCTGCTCATAGAAGGCCTTGGCCTCTGCTTTCTTGCCGTCAAGCTGGGCGAGCATGCCGAGTTTCAGCAGGGCATCGGCCCGCTTGGGTGACTTGCTGTATTTGTTCGCCACCGTGGAGAACTGGCTCGCGGCCCCCGCCCTGTCGCCCTTGTTGAACATCAGCTGGCCGAGCCAGTAGTGGGCATTGGGAACATAGCTGGAGTTCGGGAACTGCTTGATGAACCCTTCGAAGGCAGGAATGGCCTTGTCGTAGTTCTTCTCCTTGAGCACCATGTTCACGGCCGCGTCGTAGGCCTGGTTCTCATCCTGGTTGGTAGAGTAGTTGGCAGCCGCGGCAGGAGGCGTTGCAGCACCTGCAGCAGGTGTTGCGGGCGCGGCGGCAGGCTGGCTGTTGGCCACCTTGTCAAGCTCTTGGTAGAGTTGGCGCTGGCGCTCCTGGGACTGCTCCATCTGGTAGGTCTGCTGCTCCAGCTGACCACGCAGCTCGGAGACCTCCCCTTGCAGGGAGTCGACCTGTTGCTGCAGTTCGGCCTGCAGACGCAGACGGGCGTTGAGGGTACGCTCCAGCAGGGCAACCCGGTCCTCCAGGCTGCCGGTTGGTACGATGGCACCATTGTTGCCGCTCAGCACCACGCCGCTGCTGCCAGAATCCCCGCTCAGATCGCTCACGGGTGCCGCCGCTTGCGCATTCAAAGCAACCAACACGGCCAGCGCAACACCAGCTTGCTTGTACACAGATTTCATTCGGATCAAACCTTAGCGTTTAGTGCAAATAAAACGGCCAGCGCATAGTCGCTCGCTGATACAGATTTCATTCGGATCAAACCTTGACGTTTAGTGCAAATAAAACGGCCATCGAAATGGCCGCTTGCATATAAACGAACTTCGTTCGACTCAAACCTTAGTAAACCAGGACCGCACGGCGGTTCTTGGCAAAGGCTTCCTCGGTGTGGGACAGATCCAGCGGCTTCTCTTCGCCATAGCTGACGATGGAGAGCTGCTCGGCCTGCACACCCAGGGTTTGCAGATACTTGGCAACAGCCTTGGCACGACGCTCACCCAGCGCGATGTTGTATTCCGGCGTACCGCGCTCGTCGGCGTGGCCTTCGATCAGTACCTTGACGCTCGGACGTTCACGCAGGTAGCTGGCGTGGGCATCCAGCAGGTCGGCGTACTGACCCTGAATGTCGTAACCATCGTACGGGAAGTAGATCACGTTGTCGCGTTGCAGCGCTTCGAACTTCTGACGCATCTGCTCTTCCGGGGACAACATGCCGTTGGCGCCGCCGGTTTGTACACCGCCCATGCCGTCAGTCATGCCGGACTCGGCGCCAGCGGCGTCGGAGTCGGAAGAGGAGCTACAGGCAGCCAGGGTGAACAGTGGCAGTGCGATGGCCAGACCCTTGAGCAGTTTATTGAGTTGCATGCTATTTCCTTAAACCTTTATAACAAAACAAAAAACAATAGATTTTTATCAATTCAAGAAGGGCGACCAAGCTGGTGCACGAATTTCACCGCTACTGGTCGGAAGCACTGCCTTGAAGCGACCGTCGGTCGACACCAATGCAAGACTCTTACGACCCTGATAGATGGTGGCATAAATGATCATGCTGCCATTGGGAGCCACACTTGGCGATTCATCCAGAGCACTCTGGGTCAGTACCAGCATGGCTCCATTTTCCATATCCTGGCGAGCGATGCGATATTGTCCCTGAACCCGGGTCACCATCACCATGGACTTGCCGTCCGGTGTGATGGATGCCCCCTGGTTGGAATCCCCTTCCCAGGTCATCCGGCGAGTCATGCCAGTCGCCAAATTTACGCTATAAATCTGGGGTTTGCCACCACGTTCAGAGGTGAACAGCAAAGTTTGACCGTCCGGCATCCAGGAGGGTTCGGTGTCGATGGTACGGTTATTTGTGACTCGGGTGAGTTGCTTGCTAGCAACATCAACGACATAGATGTCAGGCTGCCCATCTTTGGACAAAACAATAGCCAAACGACGACCATCTGGAGACCACTCCGGCGCACCGTTGATGCCACGGAAGCTGGTGATCAGACTGCGCTGCTGGGTGTAGATGTCCTGCACATAGATCTCGGACTTCTGGTTCTCGAAGCTCACGTAAGCCAGCTTGCTGCCATCCGGCGACCAGGCCGGGGACATCAGGGGTTCACGGGAGCGCAACAGAGTCTTCTCGTTGTAGCCGTCGTAGTCGGAGATCCGCAGCTGATACGGGAACTGGGTGCCCTGCTGCACGGAGACATAGGCCAGACGAGTCAGGAAGGCACCACGCTCACCGGTCAGACGCTCGTAGACGATGTCGGAGATGCGGTGGGCAAACTGGCGCATCTGGGCACCCGGGATGGTCGCCATGCGGCTGTCCAGGATGTAACCGTTCGCTTCACCGCCCTGGGTCTTGGCCAGCTGGCCTTTCAGGACGTCGACCAGCTCGAAGTTGATCTTGTAAGTGCCATCACCCACGGCGGCGATGGAGCCGACCACCACGGCTTCGACCCCCTGGGAAGCCCAGGGTGCGAAGTTGATCTCGCCGCTGGTGCTCGGCGTCTGCGGCATCTGGCCACGGGCCAGCGGCTTGAACTTGCCGCTGCGCATCAGGTCGTTGGAGACCACTTCCGCGATATCCTGCGGCAACTGGCCATTGCCCTCCCACTTGAAGGGGGCGATGGCGATGGGGCGCGCACTGTCGATACCGCCGGTGATGACGATGTCCAAGGCCGCCTGAGCGCTCTGGCCTAGCAGAAGGCAGCCAACCAAAGCAAAAAACACTTTTCTTATCATGGCTTAAATACTCTGTTCCAAAAAAATGAGAGGTGAAATCCCTTTATCAGCAGATGCTGCCAACCACGGTCATTGACCCCGTTCTATCACGCTTAGATGCTCGGTTCTAACTTGAGGTTAAACTCCTTCAACATCTCGAATGCCGCCGGATCCTTCGGCACCGGCAACTGGTTGGCCTTCAGCACCGCCGCCTTGCCGGAGCGGCAGACCGCCGGATCACCCTGACCGTTGTCCACCGAGATGACGAAGCCGCTACTGGCCAACTTGACACCGATAGTACATGTTTTGCCCCGCATGGTGGGATCCAAAATCATGTAGCGCTCGACCGTGGCCTTGATGAGGGCGGCATACTTGTCGACCTCACCCTTGGCGGCTGCCGATGCAGCCTGACTGCGCGCATTGGCCTCGGCGGCCAGCTGCTGCTCCATCATGGCTTCCATCTCTTTTTGCAACTTGGCCTCTTCGGCCGCCTTGCGCTTGCGCTCCGCCTCAATCTTGGCCTTTCTGTCAGCCTCGGCCTTCGCCTTCTTCTCTGCGTCAGCTTTTGCCTTCTTGTCAGCCTCTTCCTTCGCCTTCTTCTCGGCCTCGGCCTTGGCTTTCTTCTCGGCTTCCGCCTTCGCCTTTTTCTCGGCTTCGGCCTTGGCCTTCTTCTCGGCTTCCGCTTTCTTGGCCTTGGCCTCTTCCGCCTTGGCCTTCTCTTCAGCCTGCTTCTTCTCCAGCTCTTCTTTTTTCTTCTTGAGCGCCAGCGCCTTGGCCTCTTCCGCCGCCTTGCGTTCGGCTTCGGCCTTCTTGGTCTTCTGCTCTTCCAGCTTGCGGGCTTCCTCGGCTTTCTGGGCCTTCTCTTCCGCCTGCTTCTGTTCAGCCTCTTTTTTCTGCTTGTCAGCTTCGGCCTTGCGGGTCGCCTCTTCGGCCTGCTTGCGCTTGGTCTCGGCGATACGCAGACGCTCCTGCTCCTGTGCCAGCTCGCGTTTGACGCGCTCAGCGTCTTCCTTGTCCTTCTGCTGCTGTGCAGCCTTGGGCTGGGCCTGCTTCTGCTGCTGGACCTGCTGCATCTGCTGCTCCAGCATTTCGCTGTCCATCATGACCGCATTGACGATCTGTCCCTTGGACTCGGGGCGCTTGGGTTTGCTGAAGTCGACACCGACCAGCAGGATGATGCCGATGATCAGATGCAGCAGCAGCGACGCGACGAGATAACCGGAAATACCACGCTTCACATCCATCTCCGTCAGTTCACCGGATCCGTCATCAGACCAACCTGAGGCACACCGGCTTTCTTGAGGGCCACCATCAGCAGGATCACCTCCTCGTACCGCACGGACTTGTCGCCGGCGACCACCACGGGCGCGTTCTGGTTGATGGCCAGATAGCCCATGGCCTTCTCGGTGATGTACTGCTGCATCGCCTCGGGGGTGCCGCTCGGTACGGGTTCGTCATCCGCCTCGCCGGCCTTGATGACGTACTCACCCTCGGTATTGACGCTGACGATGAAAGGCGGCTTGGAGTCTTCCGGCAACTGCTCGGACTCCGCCTGAGGCAGGTCGACCTTGACCCCCTGCGTGATCACGGGCGTGACCGCCATGAAGATGATGAGCAGCACCAGCATGACGTCGATATAGGGCACCACGTTGATCTCGGCGACCTTCTTGCGTTTGAGCCGCTGATAGGTTTGCATTACTTCTCACCCTGCTGTGCGATTTGGCGGTTCAGAATGGTGGTGAACTCGTCCATGAAGTTGGCGTAGGCGTTTTCCAGCCGTTCGACCTTGTTGGTGAAGCGGTTGTAGAAGATAACGGCCGGGATGGCGGCAAACAGACCCATGGCGGTGGCGATCAGCGCTTCCGCGATACCCGGTGCCACCATCTGCAGGGTCGCCTGCTGAACCTGACCCAGAGCGATAAAGGCGTTCATGATCCCCCAGACGGTACCGAACAGACCGATATAGGGGCTGATGGAACCGATGGTCGCCAAGACCGGTAGGTTGGACTCGAGATCGTCCACTGCACGGGACAGGGAGACGCGCATGGCACGATAGGTACCGTCCATCACCGCATCCTGACCGCGGGCACCGGCCTTGAGCAGGCGGGCATACTCCTTGAAGCCGGAGTAGAAGATGTCTTCCATGCCTTCGATGTCGTCACGACGGGAGGAGGACTCCTGGTAGAGACGATTGAGGTCGACCCCGGACCAGAATCTGTCTTCAAACTGCTCCGAGGCCAGGTTGGCCGCCTTGATGGCCTTGGAGCGCTGTATGATCAGCGCCCAGGAGACGACCGACATGCCCATCAGGGTCATCATGACCAGTTTCACCAACAGACTGGCTTGCCAGAACAGGCCAATAAACGAAATTTCAGCGTGCACTTAACAGCACTCCCTTGATTTTTTCAGGTATTGCAACAGGTTTCATTTGCGGATGACTGACACAGGCGATCTGTACCATGGCCTGAGTGATCAGCCGTCCATCAGCCGCCAGGATCTGCTGTGAAAAACGCATGGAAGCGCGTTTCACTTCAGTTACTTGCGTCATTACGGTCAGCAGTTCATTGAAGCGGGCCGCCGCGCGGAAGTCGATTTCGGTGCGACTCACCACAAACGCGATCCCTGCCTGCAGCAGGACATCCTGTTCGATGCCGCCTGCGCGCAGGAATTCGGTGCGGGCCCGTTCCATAAACTTGAGATAATTGGCGTTGTAGACGATGCCTCCGGCATCCGTGTCTTCGTAGTAGACACGCACCGGAAACTCAGAGACTTCCCCCATAAAAATCTGTGATCCATTCGACAGTCAGATGGGGGGCTATCATAGCGCAGGGCTGAATAGGAAAGAAGCAGGGGGAGACAGGGAAATCCCCTCTCTCCCTGTTTTTTATGGCGTGCAGCAGCGCCGACAGGCCGAAGACCACAGGGCTGTCAGCATCACAAGAAAAGCGGACAAGAGAAGTGGCTGCGAGCGGCGTGACAAGCGAGGTTCTGTCGCTCTGACCGGGCGGCGGCACGCCCCTCAAAAAAGAAGAAGGAGGTGGGCTGATGCCGACCTCCTTCATCATTTATGGCAGGTAGTAGCTGCTGGTCAGCCAGAGCCCGCAGAGCAGGCTGGGCAGGGCGAGCCAGGGGAAGAACAGCACGCGACCCACCAGGCTGCGCGGGTGAAACCCCAGTCCATGCATGACACCGCAACAGACCGCCCACATCAGCCAGGGAGCAAGCCAGAGGCCGTGCTCACTGGTGTTGGCCGCGACCAGGTTGGGCGCCTGCAAGATGGCGACAGCCAGCAGGGCCGCCGCCAGCAGCATCAGACCTTGCCATGGCTGGCGCTCCAGAGGAGCGGCCAGCCGGGCGAGCCTGTCACTTGTCTTCATCAATCTGACGATCCAGGTTCTCGGTGTGCTCCAGCCAGAGCGCATTGATAATCCCAAACGCACAGGCCAGCAGCAGCCCCAGGATCCAGGTGAAATACCACATATCAGGGCACCTTCTTAGTAGAGCGATTGTTGGTTGTCTTCGATGTGCTTGTTACTCACCCGGCCGAACATCTTGATGTAGGTCCAGATGGTGTAAGCCAGCACGGTCGGCACGAAGACGACTGCGACTACCGTCATCACCTTGAGGGTGTTGAAGGAGGCGGTGGAATCCCACATGGTCAGGCTCTGGGACGGCTCGAGGCTCGAGGGCATCACGAACGGGAACATGGAGAAGCCCGCGGTCAGGATGATGCCGGCGATGGCCAGGGAAGAGAACAGGAACGCCACCCACCCCTTGTCCAGCTTGGCCGCCACGGCGGTCAGCAGACACATCACCAGACCCAGCACGGGCGCGGCAATCATCCAGGGATAGAGGTTGTAGTTCTGCATCCAGGCACCGGCCTGCACCACCACTTCCTTGTGAAGGGGGTTGGTGACGGCGTCGGTGGCGACGGAGCCCACAATCACATAACCATCCATGCCGCTCACCCAGACACCGGCCAGGGCGAACAGCACCAGGGTCAGCAGGGAGAAGATCATGGCGGCGGTGCGAGAGCGCGCCAGCACTTCACCTTCGGTCTTCATCATCAGCCAGGTTGCACCCTGGGTGATGATCATGAAGAGGCTCACCAGACCGGCCAGCAGACCGAACGGATTGAGCAGACCGAAGAAGTTGCCGTGATAGGTCATCATCAGGAACTGGTTGAAGCTGAACGGTACACCCTGCAGCAGGTTGCCGAACGCCACCCCGAAGATGACAGGGGGAATGGCGCTACCGGCAAACAGAGCCCAGTCCCAGTTGGAGCGCCACTTGGCATCTTCCTGCAGGGAGCGGTACTTGAAGCCGACCGGACGGAAGAACAGCGCCATCAGGGTCAGGATCATGGCAATGTAGAAGCCGGAGAAGGCCGCCGCATAGACCATGGGCCAGGCGGCAAACAGGGCACCACCGGCGGTCACCAGCCAGACCTGGTTGCCTTCCCAATGCGGCCCCATGGTGTTGAGCATCACGCGACGCTCCACATCCTTCTTGCCGACGAAGGGGAGCAGGGCGCCCACCCCCATATCGAAACCGTCGGTGATGGCAAACCCGATCAGCAGCACGCCGACCAGCACCCACCAGACCAGACGCAACAGTTCGTAATCAAACATGGGTCACTCTCCTTATGCCTTGCTCTGTTCGAAGTGGTACTTGCCCGTCTTCAGGCTGCTTGGGCCCAGGCGCGCATACTTGAACATCAGGTACATCTCGATGATCAGCAGTACGGTGTAGAACAGGAAGATCCCGATCAGAGAGAACCAGATCTCGGACGCAGGAATGTTGGATGCAGAGACATAAGTCGGCAGCATCTCGGCGATGGTCCAGGGTTGACGACCATATTCAGCGACAAACCAGCCCGCCTCGATGGCGATCCAGGGCAGCGGAATGCCGTACAGCAGCGCCTTGAGCAGCCACTTGCGCCCGCCGATCTTGTGGCGGGTGCTGTCATAGAAGGCCAGACCGATCAGCACCAGCATCAGGATGCCGCAGGCGACCATGATGCGGAAGGCGAAGAACAGCGGCAGTACCTGCGGGATGGAGTCATCCACGGCAGCCTTGATCTGCTCGTCGGTGGCGTCGGTCACGTTGGGGGTGTAACGCTTGAGCAGCAGACCGTAGCCCAGATCCTGCTTCACTTCGTCGAAGCGGGCGCGGGTATCGTCGGACTTGTCACCGGATTGCAGCTTGGTCAGCAGGTCGTAGGCGGTCATGCCGTTGCGCACCCGCAGCTCATGCTCGCTCTTGAGATCCTTGAGACCAGTCACCTGACCGTCCAGGGAACGGGTGGCGATGATGCCGAGGGCATAGGGGATCTTGATGGCGTAGTCGGTGCGCATCTCCTCCTGGTTCGGGATCCCGAACAGGGTGAAGGATGCCGGAGCCGGCTCCGTGTTCCACTCGGCCTCGATGGCCGCCAGTTTCACCTTCTGTACTTCCCCGGTCTCGTAGCCGGACTCGTCACCCAGCACCAGCACGGAGAGGATGGAGGCCATGCCGAACGCGGCCGCGATGGCGAAGGAGCGACGAGCGAACGCCACATCACGATTCTTCAGCAGGTAATAGGAGGAGATCCCGAGCACGAACATGGCGCCCGTGGTATAGCCTGCCGCCACGGTGTGGACGAACTTGACCTGGGCAACCGGGTTGAACACCAGGTCGGCGAAGCTCACCATCTCCATGCGCATGGATTCGAAGTTGAACTCGGCACCCACCGGGTTCTGCATCCAGCCGTTGGCGACCAGGATCCACAGTGCGGAAAGGTTGGTCCCGAGCGCCATCAGCCAGGTAGCCGCCAGGTGCTGGCGCTTGCTGAGACGATCCCAACCGAAGAAGAACATACCGACGAAGGTGGACTCCAGGAAGAAGGCCATCAAGCCTTCGATGGCCAGCGGGGCCCCGAAGATGTCGCCGACATAGTGGGAGTAGTAAGCCCAGTTGGTACCGAACTGAAACTCCATGGTGAGCCCGGTGGTAACCCCGAGGGCAAAGTTGATACCGAACAACTTGCCCCAGAACTTGGTCATGTCCCGGTACACTGTGTTGTTGGTCATCACATAGACAGACTCCATGATCGCCAGGATGAAGGCCATCCCCAGCGTCAAGGGTACAAACAGGAAGTGATAAAGGGCCGTCGCAGCAAATTGGAACCGCGATAGGTCTACCACATGCTCAGCAATCATGATGTTTCCTCACCGATTATTGGCACGGCTATTTTAAGTTTTAAGGACAAAGCTTCCATTGGAAGTCCCCGAACGGTCGGTCACCCCTCGCGGACTGACCGGATTCGACTGCCACCACATTAACAACAAGGCAATATACAGGAACAAAAAAAGCTAATGTTTAACATCTAATAAACAATAACCAGGGTTCTATTCCCGCCTATAATGATCGCTGTTTTATATCACCTTTATTTGATTGAAATCAATGTAAAACCACCCTCAATACATGTTTTTTCAAGGTAACTTATGGGGCTTTTCCCATTAATTATGGGAGCTTCATCACAAAAAACGACAAGTCGTAAATAATTGATTTAAATCAATTTTATGACTCACCAAAATAGTTTCAATTCTGTTAAACAAATACACAACCCCGGGAATAAAGCCTTCGCGTCTCGATTATTTCAATAAATGGCCAGGCTCATCCAAAAATCAATTTAAACCCAGTAAAAACACATGTTTATGCGGATTGACACCCCCACCAAAGTCATTAGTTTATCTAATCAAAAGCCCATAGATTTTCTTGTTTGCCCCACCCGGAAAGAGCTCCTACAATGCGCCTCGCAGTGAGGGCATACCTCTGAATACAGGCCGGTCATTCCGGGTTCCCGGTACGTATTCGATGAACATTTCGAACCTGTTTGTTGGGATTAATGATGAAAAAGTTTGTTGCCAAGACCATCCGTTACTACAAGCTTTCTTTCGTTCAACTCTATCAAATGAACCGACTCTGAAGCCTCGCGACGGCTCCTCTGTTTTTTCCCGACCGGTCTGCAGACGCGCTCACTGTCTGTGAACATCCATCCTGAATTGTCTTTGCCCACCGCCTGTGCCGTGGGCTTTTTTTTGCCCGCAAAACAAAAAGCCGCCTCAAGGGCGGCTTTTTGGTTCATATCGCAACGTCTACTGATCTGCCGGTCGTTCCAGGCCAAAGTGTGCGTAGGCTCTCTGAGTTGCGATCCGCCCTCTGGGTGTACGTTGCAGATAGCCTTGCTGGATCAGATAAGGTTCCAGCACGTCTTCTATGGTGTCCTTCTCCTCACCGATGGCGGCGGCCAGGTTGTCGAGCCCGACGGGCCCCCCCATAAACTTGTCGATGACGGCCAACAATAGCTTGCGATCCATGAAGTCGAAACCTTCGTTGTCCACGTCCAGCATGTCCATGGCACGGGCCGAAATGGGTCCGTCAATTCGCCCGTCAGACTTCACCTGGGCAAAATCCCGTACCCGCCTTAACAAACGGTTAGCAATCCGCGGTGTCCCCCGGGAGCGACGGGCTACCTCGAGAGCGCCGTCTTCCGTCATGTCGAGCCCGAGGCAACGGGCGCTGCGAGAGACGATGTCGGTCAGGTCCTTGACGTTGTAAAACTCGAGGCGCTGCACGATGCCAAACCGATCCCGCAGGGGGCTGGTGAGGGAGCCGGCCCGGGTGGTGGCACCGATCAGGGTGAAGGGAGGGAGATCGAGCTTGATGGAGCGGGCCGCCGGCCCCTCCCCTATCATGATGTCGAGCTGATAATCCTCCATGGCCGGGTAGAGCACCTCCTCCACCACCGGGCTGAGACGGTGGATCTCGTCGATGAAGAGCACATCGTTCGGTTCCAGGTTGGTGAGAAGCGCCGCCAGATCGCCGGCCTTCTCCAGCACGGGGCCCGAGGTGGTCTTGATGTTGACCCCCATCTCGTTGGCGACGATGTTGGCCAGCGTGGTCTTGCCAAGGCCGGGAGGCCCGAAGATCAGCAGATGATCGAGGGCCTCCCCGCGCTGGCGGGCGGCCTCGATGAAGATCTCCATCTGATCGCAGACATGATCCTGTCCGGTGTAATCGGCCAGCTTTCTGGGCCGGATGGCCCGATCGATGATCTCGTCCTCACGGGCGGCACCGGCCGAGATGAGGCGATCCGCTTCAATCATTGTCTACCTCACACCAGGCTGCGCAGGGATTCACGAATGATCTCCTCTACCGACATGCCGTCGGCGGCCACCTTGCTGACGATCTGGCTGGCCTGCTGCGGCTTGTAGCCGAGGGCCACCAGTGCACTGGCCGCCTCCTCGCTCGCATCCGGGGCACGCAGCGGGCTCTCTTTCGCGGGCAGGGTGATTTCGGCCGGGGAGAAGAGATCGTGGCTGACCCAGCCCTTGAGGCGGTCTTTCATCTCCACCACCAGGCGCTCGGCGGTCTTCTTGCCCACGCCGGGCAACTTGACCAGGGAGCTTATATCCTCGCGCTCGACGCTCATCACAAACTGGGTGGCCGTCATGCCGGAGAGAATGGCCAGTGCCAGCTTGGGGCCGACCCCGTTGGTCTTGATCAGCTCGCGAAACAGCGCCCGCTCCTGCTTGTGGTTGAAGCCGTAGAGCAGCTGGGCATCTTCACGCACCACGAAGTGGGTGTGAATGACGGCCTCCTTCCCGAGTTCGGGCAGATCATAGAAGCAGCTCATGGGCATATGAACCTCATATCCCACCCCTCCGACTTCCAGCAACACCTCGGGGGGTTGCTTCTCGATGATGACGCCTCTCAAGCGACCGATCATGTTCTTTTCCTCGCCACGCAGACTCTCGCTAATTGGGTCATAGCATAAAGAATAACTGGATAAGTATCCAGCATAGGTCCATGCAGATCATGGGATGACCCGCTCTTCATACCCGGCCATTTCCCTCGTTCAGAACACTGTCCGTCACTTTATTTTCCATCGGGGTTGGCACATCTTCGTAATTGATTGAACACTGAAATGGTCTTGTTCGGCACCATGGAAGGCTTGAATCATGAAAATCGTCACCACATCCAACCTCGGACTCACCATTCTGCTCGGCTGCACCCTGGGCATGGGGGCGATCGGCTGGTATGGCAGCCAGCGGCTGGCTGATCTGCTCTCCTACGTCCTGGGGGCCGCCTGGCAGACTGCAGATGGTGCCATGGAGGGCTCCATCGAACTCGGCAACCAGTCGCTCTATATCCAGAAGATGCTCTCGAGGATCCCCCTCGACGCACCGGAGCTGCAACGGGCAAAAGAGGCGGCCAGCGACGCTTTGCGCCGGGTGGAGCAAGGCGGGCTCATCGATGCGGCAGCCATCACCACGCTGAAGCAGCATGAGCAGACCTATCAGTAAGAGCAGGCACAGCTGCTGACCCTCTATCGCACCTTCACGAGCGCCGATGAGGCGTTGCGCGCCAGTTCTGAACGCATGTCACGCCTCTCGACCAGGCTGGAGGTGATCGGTGACGAGGCCGTCGAGAGCCTCACCCGCTCACCGGATCAGGCCATCAGCTGGAACGGCGGCCTTGCAACCCGCTGGCAGGCGGCCGATGGCGGCATGGAGGCCAACATCGGATTCCTGCGCCAGCTCTATGCGCTGGAGAAGATGCAGAGCGAAGGCCTCACTCCTGCCATCCAGGCCGAGCTGGCACAAGCCACCCGCTTCTATCAGGACGCGGTTGACGGCATGCTGGCAACCGGCCAGTTCGATGTGCCCGGCGACGGGGAGTTTGCAGGCCAAATGCTCTCCACCCAGTATCGTGCCCTGCAAGCCGACAATGCCCGCCTGATCCGTGAATGGACCACAGCCTTGAGCGCTTATCAGAACCAGCTGGCCCGTTACGAACACAGTGCCGACCAGCTCAGGCTGGCGCTGGTCGAGGTCGAGGCCCAGGGGGACGCCACCGTCGAGGATCAGGTTCACCAGCTCAACGCCATCATCGACTACACCAGGGGACTCATCCTGGGGGGCTTGCTGCTCAGCCTGCTGAGCGTCACCTGCTGCGGCTTCTGGCTGGTACGCACCATTGTTCGTCCGCTACTCCAGGTCGACAAGCGCATGCAGGACATCGCCGCCGGGGAGGGAGATCTCAATGCCCGCATCAACCTCTCACGCGACGACGAGATTGGCTCCCTGGCCGGCAGCGTGGATCGCTTCATCGAGAAGCTGCAGAAGATGATCAGCGCCACCATGGACAACAACCAGCACATCAACCAGCACGTGCACACCTCGGTCAACCGGGTCCAGGCCATCAGCCAGAGCAGCCGCCAGACCGCTGCGCATGCCCAGGCGCTGCACCACGACAGCGAGCAGATGGTGCAGGTGGCCACCACCATCTCGGACAACTGCAACCTGGCGGCACACAACGCCAACGAGGTACGCAAGCTCACCACGCAAAGCAGCCAGTATGTCTCCTCCGCCACCGCCGGCATGCAGCGGGTGGTCATGGAGGTGGGTGAATGTGCCACCGCCATCAACGCCCTCAAGGAGCAGGCAGGGCAGATTGGCCAGATCATCTCCACCATCAGCAATATCTCGGAGCAGACCAACCTGCTGGCTCTCAATGCCGCCATCGAAGCCGCCCGGGCGGGCGAGATGGGGCGCGGTTTTGCCGTGGTGGCCGACGAGGTGCGCACCCTGGCCAATCGCACCGCCACCTCCAGCGCCGAGATAACGGACGTGATCAACAGCATCCAGCAGCAGACAGAGCAGGCCTATCTGATGATGCAACGTAACCTGAAAACCGTGGAATCGGGTATGGCGGACTCCGACAACACCAAACAGATCCTGTTCAAGGTAGAAGAGGCCATCGATCAGCTCGCCGACATGGTGCAACAGGTAGCAGAGGCGTAACCGTTCACCGGGAGGATGTTGACAACAACTCTTCCGGGAGCGGGTAGTCTGTTTTCTCTATGCAGGCACTGACCACGGCCCTCAGCCATTCCTGCGGACAGCGACCTAACCGCTTGGCTGTCTCTATCAAAGACAAGATGC
>NZ_JAGKRH010000212.1:0-293 GCF_017939245.1 Aeromonas sp. PrichA-15
AAATTAAAAACGCGACCGTCAGCCAAGCAGCCGGGCACTGGTATATCTCCTTTCAGGTCGAGCAGGAGACGCTTGAGCCAATTCACCCCTCCGGCTCAATGGTCGGGCTAGATGCGGGGATCGCCAAGCTCGCAACCCTGTCAGACTGCACGGTGTTTGAGCCCGTCAACAGCTTCAAAACCAATCAGACCAAGCTGGCAAGGCTCCAACGCCAGTTGAGCAAAAAGGTAAAGTTCAGCAGCAACTGGAAGAAACAAAAAGCCAAGATCCAGCGGCTGCACTCACATATCGCC
>NZ_JAGKRH010000020.1:0-81393 GCF_017939245.1 Aeromonas sp. PrichA-15
TACCCGATGCACACGAGTGTGCTGGAAGGGGTGAACAACAAGATCAAAGTGATAAAGCGCATGGCATATGGATTTAGGGACTCAGAATACTTTTTTCTGAAAATCAAGGCGGCCTTCCCCGGAAAGCCGCGATGAACCAATAAAAAACGGCGCGCAGAGTGCTCTGCGCGCCGTGTCGTCAGGTGGTTGCCGACTTAGAAGTCGTAGCGGGCCGCCAGCTGGAAGTCATCCTTGGTGTTGAGCTTGCCGCTGTCATGGCTGTCGAGGTTGTTGATGCGGTACTCGCCGATGACGCGCAGGTTCTTGTTGAACTTGTACTGGGCACCCAGGGTGTAGTAGTCGATGGAGTCGTAGTCAGACTTGCCAGCCTGCTCCACCTTCTGCTTGTTCCACAGGGCCATCAGGCCGAAGCCGCTCTCGAAGTTGTAACCCAGCGCCCCTTCCCAGCCGGTGTGATCCTTGCCGGTGGCCAGGAAGTCGCTGCCGTCGGCATAGCTCAGAGCGGCGTAGAGGGCCTTGTTGTCGTACTTGGCGGAGAGCAGCCACAGCTTGGCATCCTCTTCACCGCTCTTGTCGCGGATGCCCACGTTGTAGGCGGTCCCCAGGGAGAGGTTGAACGGGAAGGTGTAGGCCACGGCGGCACCGTAGGCGGCATCGCTGTCCTTGCTGGAGGTCTCTTCGGTGTCACCGCCATCGAACTTGTAGCTGGTATCTACCTGGAAACCGTTGAACAGGCCGGAGTACTTCAGCACGGAGCCGGCGCGGTTGGTGGCGAAGGTGTCGGTCTTGGCGCCCAGTGCCTCGTTGCCGTAACCATCGGAGAGAGAGACATCAGTCCAGTCCGCCAGGAAGCCAGGAGCCCCTTTCTGGCGACCGAAGGTGACGGTCCCCCAGTTGGCGCCGACACCGGCGAACGCCAGACGGGTGCGCAGGTTGTCGGAGTTCTCGCTGACGGTCTTCTCGCTGTCGTTGATGTACATCTGCAGTTCGTACTGGGCCAGCGCCTTGAGACCCGGGTTGATCTCGCTCTCTACCTTGGCGCCCAGACGGACAAACTGGTTGGCCCCCTGCTTGTCGCTGTATTCGTTCTTGATGTCACCGTTGGCGTCCAGCTCTTTCTTCTCGCCGAAGAACTGGCCGGCGTAGATGCGGCCGTAGAGGTCGAGCAGGGTGCTCTCGTTTTTGTACACTTCGACGGCTTGAGCCTGGAAGGCGGCGGTAAGAGCCAATGCTACTACTGTCAGCTTTTTCATCATGATCCCTTGTGTTGCAAGCTTTTGTTTTAAAAGACGGGGCCATGCTAGAAGTGACAGATGACAGTCGGGTGACCGTGCAATGAACAAACCGTGTCGGTTCCATGTCAGCGGGATGAAAACCGGGATTTATGTGGCTGGTCGCCACTTTTACGCGCAAAGGTTTGCCCTTGTGGTAGAATGCCGCCCGTTTTCGAGCTCCTAAGGTTGGATATGCGATGAGACGTGAACTGGCAATCGAATTTTCCCGAGTGACGGAAGCGGCTGCACTGGCTGGCTACAAGTGGCTCGGACGTGGTGACAAGAATATCGCCGATGGCGCGGCCGTGGCGGCCATGCGTCACATCCTCAATCAGATCCAGATCGATGGCGAGATTGTGATTGGCGAAGGGGAGATCGACGAAGCCCCCATGCTCTACATCGGCGAGAAGGTGGGCACGGGTCAGGGCGACGCCGTTGACATCGCGGTCGACCCCATCGAGGGGACCCGTATGACTGCCATGGGTCAGGCCAATGCCCTGGCCGTGCTGGCGGTGGGCGACAAGGGATCCTTCCTCAAGGCCCCCGACATGTACATGGAAAAGCTGATCGTGGGCCCCAAGGCGAGAGGCGCCATCGATCTCGATCAGGCCCTGGAGCTGAACCTCAAGGCCGTGGCCAAGGCGCTCGGCAAGCCCCTCTCCCGTCTGACCGTCATCACCCTGGCCAAGCCGCGTCATGACAAGGCGATCAAGGAGATGCAGGGCCTGGGGGTGCGGGTGTTCGCCATTCCCGACGGTGACGTGGCCGCTTCCATCCTCACCTGTCTGCCGGACAGCGAAGTGGACATGCTCTACGGCATCGGTGGCGCGCCGGAAGGGGTGATCTCCGCCGCGGTGATCCGCGCCCTGGACGGCGACATGCAGGCTCGTCTGATCCCCCGCCACCAGGTCAAGGGTGACAGCCCCGAGGTTCGCGCCCTGGGTGAACAGGAGATCGCGCGCTGCGAGGAGCTGGGCATCGACGTGAGCAAGGTGCTCAAGCTCGAAGATCTGGCCAAGAATGACAACGTCATCTTCTCGGCCACCGGCATCACCAAGGGTGATCTGCTGGAAGGGATCACCAGCGACGGCGTCATGGCGACCACCGAGACCCTGCTGATCCGCGGTAAATCGCGCACCATCCGTCGTATCAAGTCGATCCACTTCCTGGATCGCAAAGACAGCGTGGTACGCGACATCATCCTGTAAGCAGGAGGATGGCGGTGGCGGCAAGTCACGTACTCTCATGCCGTCGTATCAAGCCGATCCACTTCCTGGATCGCACGGACAGCGTGGTACGCGACATCATCCTGTAAGCAGGAGGATGGCGGTAGCGGCAAGTCACGTACTCTCATGCCGTCGCATCAAGTCGATCCACTTCCTGGATCGCAAGGACAGCGTGGTACGCGACATCATCCTGTGATGTGCTGACTCCCGCAGCAAAAAGCCCGGCACTGCCGGGCTTTTTGCGCTCTGCAGGGCGCCAGGGTGCCCGGGCAGGGATAAGGCTTAGGAGAAACCGGACTCCTTGCTACACTGCAGTGCCCCACAGAGGAAACATCACATGGAATGTCGTCAGGGATGTGGTGCCTGCTGCATCGCCCCCAGCATCAGCAGTGCCATTCCCGGCATGCCGGACGGCAAGCCCGCCGGTGTGCCCTGTGTGCAGCTCGATGCGCACCTGGGGTGCAAGATCTTCGGCCAGCCGGAGCGCCCGGCGGTGTGCGGCGGCTTTCGCCCCATGGCGGACGTGTGCGGCTCCCATCGCCAGGAGGCCATCTGGCTTATCGGCGAGCTGGAGCGGCTGACCGCCTGAGCCCTTGACCCTCTCCCTCGGGGAAAGGGTGTCTGCTTGTCTCCCTTCATCTCCGCCCCTTCTCCCGCAAGGGGAGAAGGGGGTGCCGCCATTCGGAGTCATGAAAAAGGCCCCCTCGCCTGGCGAGGGGGCCTTTTTATGGTCGGCTCATGGTGAAGCCAACTTATTCCTTGACGCGCTCGATGCGACCACCCAGGCCTTGCAGCTTGTGCTCGATGTCTTCGTAGCCACGGTCGATGTGATAGATGCGATCGACTATGGTGGCCCCTTCGGCCACGAAGCCGGCCAGCACCAGGCTGGCGGAGGCGCGCAGATCGGTCGCCATCACCTGGGCACCCTTGAGCTGCTGGGTGTCGCGGCAGATGGCCACATTGCCCTGCAGTTCGATGTCGGCACCCATCCGAACCAGCTCGGGCACGTGCATGAAGCGGTTCTCGAAGATGGTCTCGGTGACCATGCCGGTGCCCTGGGCGACCGCGTTCAGCACGGTGAACTGTGCCTGCATGTCGGTCGGGAACGCCGGGTAGGGGGCGGTCTTGATGGTGACAGGTTTCAGGGGGCGACCTGTCATGTCGAGGGTGATCCAGTCGTCACCCTTTTCAATCAGGGCGCCAGCCTCTTCCAGTTTGACCAGTACGGCTTCCAGCAGGCTGGGGTCGGTGTTGCGGCAGGTGATCTTGCCACCGGTCACGGCGGCGCCCACCAGGAAGGTGCCGGTCTCGATGCGATCGGGCTGCACGCTGTAGCTGCCACCGTGCAGACGTTCTACGCCGTCGATGGTCAGGGTATCGGTGCCGGCGCCCTGAATGTTAGCTCCGAGCGCGTTGAGGAAGTTGGCCAGATCGACCACCTCCGGCTCACGGGCGGCGTTTTCGATCACGGTGCGACCGTCAGCCAGGGTGGCGGCCATCATCAGGTTCTCGGTACCGGTCACGGAAACCATGTCCATCAGGATGTGGGCACCTTTCAGGCGGCCGTCGACGCGGGCTTTGATGTAGCCCTCTTCGATGACGATCTTCGCGCCCATCAGCTCCAGGCCGTGGACATGCAGGTTGACCGGGCGGGCACCGATGGCACAGCCGCCGGGCAGGGAGACGTCTGCTGCACCGAAGCGGGCTGCCAGCGGGCCCAGGGCCAGGATGGAGGCTCGCATGGTCTTCACCAGCTCGTAGGGGGCGACATGATTGTTTACCGCGCCGGTCAGCACGGTCACGTTGCCGTTGACCTTGGTGGTGGCGCCCAGCATCTCCAGCAGCTTGAGGGTGGTACCCACGTCTTTCAGGCGCGGTACGTTGGAGAGTTGAACCTCTTCGTCACACAGCAGGGTGGCAAACAGGATGGGTAGGGCGGCATTCTTGGCGCCGGAGATGGTCACTTCACCGGAGAGGGTGCAGGGGCCGGTGATCTTGAATTTGTCCATGGTTTACTTCTTTACCAAATCAGGAGGGCAGCTGGAATTTACGCTCGCGTTTCCACTCGGCGTCGGTATAGGCCTTGATGGAGAGAGCGTGGATCTCGTTGGTGGCGATCTTGTCCATCAGCGGGGCATAGATGGCCTGTTGTTTCTTGACCCGGCTCATGCCGTCAAACATGTCGCCGACGGCGATCACCTGGTAGTGACTGCCGTCCCCTTTGACATGGACTTCGGACAATGGCAAAGCCTCGAGGAGTATCGCTTCAATTTCAGAGACTTGCATTATGAGTCCTCAGTTGTGAGCGGGGTTGAATGAAAGAGGCTGGCCACCCCGTAGAGGTTGGCCAGCGTATGGAAATCGTTGGAGGCACCCACCAGTGTCGGAGTGGCACCCCGTGCCAGTGCCGCCTTGGCCCACTTGACCAGCAGGGCAAGGCCGGCGGAATCCAGGGTAGTGACGGCACCGAGTTCGAGCCGGTCGTCCTGCCACCAGTCGACGCGGCGTTGCCACAGATCGTTGACCTGCGGGGCCTGCAAGTCACCGCTCAGGATCATGACTTGATCACCAGCGGCTTGGCATTGTGTTCACGCAGCTGGGCGATCACCGCATCGATGCCGTTCTGGCGAATGAGGCCACCCAGCTCGTTCTGCTTGGCAGAGAGCAGGCTGATCCCTTCGGCAACCATGTCGAAGGCTTTCCACTCGCCGGTCTTGTTGTTCTTGCGCAGCTTGAACTCGAGGAAGATGTCCGGCTTGCCGGCCTCTTTCACGCTGACGTTGACGGCGGTGATGTTGCTCTCGGCGGCTTTGCCGGGTTGGACCTTGACGGTCTGCTTGTCAAAGTGTGCCAGGGCGTCGGCGTAGGAGCTCACCATGTACTCGGTGAAGACGTCCACAAAGGCGTCACGCTGGGCAGGGGTCGTCTGTTTGATCTGGTTGCCGAGCACCTTGTAGGCGGCGAAGCGGTTGTCCACGTAGGGCAGCAGCTCCTCGCGGATGATGACGCGCAGGTGATCGGGGTTGCTCTTCACCTGGGCCTGATCGGCTTTCAGGCGGGCAAAGGTCTGCTGGGCGGCCTGATCCACGAGGGCATAGGGGTCCGAAGTGTTGACATCCGCACGGGCGACGAGGGAGAACAGCATGCTGGTCATCAGACCCAGCATCAGGGCGATCTTCTTGAACATGGTTACTCCTTGGTTGCGGGTGTGTTGGCCGGGGAGGACTGGCTGTAGAGGAACTTGCCAATCAGATCTTCCAGCACGATGGCGGACTTGGTGTCTTCGATCATGTCGCCATCCTTGAGCATGCTGGTGCCCATCTCCTCATCGCTGAACCCCGGTGCCAGACCGATGTACTGCTCACCGAGCAGGCCAGAGGTCAGGATGGAGAGGGTGCTGGTCTCGGAGAACTCGCCGGCACTCTTCTGCATCTGCAGGGAAACGATGGGGACCTGGCTCTTGGGATCCAGGGTGATGTCGCTGACACGACCGACGACGACGCCGCCGACCTTGACCGGCGAGCGCACTTTCAGGCCGCCGATATTATCGAAATGGGCGCGCAGGGTATAGGTTTCTCCTTCCGGTTTGAAACTCAATCCCGCCACTTGCAGTGCCAATGCCAGAATGGCCGCGATGCCAGCCAGCATGAAGGCGCCAACCAGAAATTCTACTTTGCTGAACTTCATCTTTCCCTTATCCAAACATGACTGCGGTGAGTATAAAATCCAGACCGAGCACGGCCAGGGATGAGTGAACCACGGTACGGGTCGTCGCCTGACTGATCCCGGCCGAGGTCGGTTTGGCATCATAGCCGTTGAAGAGCGCTATCCAGGTCACCACCAGGGCGAAGATCAGGCTCTTGATGGCGCCCTGCATGATGTCGTCCTGCCAGTCGACGGAGGCCTGCATGGCGGACCAGAAACTGCCTTCGTCCACCCCCAGCCAGTCGACACCAACCAGCTTGCCGCCAAAGATGCCGATCAGGCTGAACATGAAGGCCAGCAGCGGCATGCTGATGACCCCGGCCCAGAAGCGGGGCGCCACGACCCGGCGCAGCGGATCGACCGCCATCATCTCCAGGCTGGAGAGCTGCTCGGTGGCCTTCATCAGGCCGATCTCGGCGGTGAGGGCGGAGCCCGCACGACCGGCGAACAGCAGGGCGGTGACCACAGGGCCCAGCTCACGGAGCAGGGAGAGGGAAACCAGAGGCCCCAGGCTCTGCTCTGCGCCGAAATCCTTCAATACGTTGTAACCCTGCAGGGAGAGCACCATGCCGATGAAGAGGCCGGACACCAGTATGATGGCGACGGATTGCACTCCCACCACATACAGTTGCTGCACCAGCAGCGGGAAGTGCTTGCGTGGCTGGGGTCGTCCTGCCAGTGCATGAAACAGCATGATGGTTGCCCGGCCGACGGCGTTGATGAAACGCACACCGCGGCGGCCCAGCTTGCTTATCTGACTTGTCAACATCACAGATCCTGTAGCAGGTCGCCTGCCGGAAAATGAAACGGAACAGGACCGTCGGGCAATCCCTTGAGGAACTGCTCGACTTCGGGATTGTGCTCCTCGCGCAGCTGCTCCGGTGTGCCGTGTGCCACTACCTTGCGGTTGGCGATGATGTAGGCGTAGTCGGCGATGCTCAGCACCTCCTTCACGTCGTGGGTGACGATGACGGAGGTGATGCCGAGGGCATCGTTGAGCTCCTTGATGAGCTTCACCAGCACCGCCATGGTGATGGGGTCCTGCCCCACGAAGGGCTCGTCATACATGATGAGATCCGGATCCAGCGCGATGGATCTCGCCAGGGCCGCGCGACGCGCCATGCCACCGGAGAGCTCGGACGGCATCAGCTTGGCCGCCCCGCGCAGACCGACAGCCTGCAGTTTCATCATGACGATGGTGCGGATCAGCTCTTCAGGCAGGCCGGAGTGCTCCCGCAGCGGGAAGGCCACGTTGTCGAAGACGGTCATGCCGGTGAACAATGCGCCGCTCTGGAACAGCATGCTCATCCGTTTACGCACTTCATACAGGCGCGAACGGGAGAGCGTAGGAATGTCTTCCCCGTCAAACAGGATGTGACCAGACTCAGGCTTGAGCTGGCCCCCGATCAGGCGCAGCAAGGTGGTCTTGCCGATCCCGCTCGGACCCATGACGGCGGTGACCTTGCCACGGGGAATGGTCAGGTTGATCCTGTCGTACAGCAGCCGATCCCCGTGACTGAAGGTCAGGTCGGAGATGGTGATCAGGTCATCGTTCAAACAATTGTCCATCCGGTATAAATGAAGAGCGAATTTTATGGGCTAGTCTAGGTCTAAGCAACAGCGAGGAACAACTATTGAGCGGGTTTCCCCCCCAAGTACGCGACAGTTTTATGTAACAACCTGCGTCAATGACCGCCCATTCCGCATCCGATTCGCTTATCTCGGCAGACTTTTTTATAATCCCGCAGCAAATTTCGGCCCGGAGCTGTGCCTTTATGTCTGTAAAGCCTGAAAAAGTGTCTGAATTGTTCGATTTCCGTCGCAGCGCCCGAGCGGTGCTGGACATAGAAAAACAAGCCATTGATGGACTCTACCAGTACCTTGACGAGGCGTTCGAGCGCGCCTGCGAGATGGTGCTGCGCTGTGGCGGCAAGATAGTGGTGACCGGCATGGGCAAGTCGGGTCATATCGGCAACAAGATTGCCGCGACCCTGGCCAGCACGGGAACGCCCGCCTTCTTCCTGCACCCGGGCGAGGCGAGCCACGGGGATCTCGGCATGATCTCAGCCGGGGATCTCATCATCGCCATTTCCAACTCCGGCGAGAGCGACGAGATCCTGGCCCTGCTGCCGGTGCTCAAGCGCCGCGGCATTCCACTCATCTGCATGACAGGCAATCCGGCTTCCACCATGGCGAAAGAGGCCAACGTGCACCTGTGCATCAAGGTGGAGAAAGAGGCCTGCCCCCTCGGTCTGGCCCCGACATCCAGCACTACCGCCACCCTGGTAATGGGGGACGCGCTGGCCGTGGCCCTGCTGGAGGCCCGTGGCTTCACAGCCGATGACTTTGCTCTGTCGCATCCGGGCGGGTCCCTCGGCAAGCGGTTGCTGTTGCGAGTGGGCGATCTGATGCACAGCGGCGAGCTGTTGCCCAAGGTGGGGATAGATGCCACCATCAGCCAGGCGCTGCTGGAAGTGAGCCGCAAGGGGCTCGGCATGACGGCGGTGGTGGACGATCAAGGGCTGCTTGCCGGTCTGTTCACCGATGGTGACCTGCGCCGCATTCTGGACCTGCAGGTGGACATCCATCACACCCCCATCAGCCGCGTCATGACGGTGAACTGTGTTACCGTAGGGCCTGAGATGATGGCGGCCGAGGCCGTCAAGCTGATGGAAACCAGGAAAATCAACGGGTTGTTGGTCGTGGATGGGGAGAGACACCCGCTGGGTGCCTTCAACATGCATGACCTGCTGAAAGCCGGAGTAATTTGATGCAAGACGTACCGACCCTCTATGGTCCGGTGACGCGCAGCCAGTACGAGAAGGCGGCGCAGATCCGCCTGCTGGTGTGCGATGTGGATGGGGTGCTCTCCAACGGCTTCATCTATATGGGCAATAACGGCGAAGAGCTGAAGACCTTCTGCACCCGTGACGGTGCCGGCATGCGTGCCCTGCTCAATGCGGGCATCGAGATTGCCATCATCACGGGGCGAACCTCCCGCATCGTCAGCGATCGCATGAAGAGTCTGGGAGTCCAGCACCTGGTGCAGGGTGCAGACAAAAAGCTGCCCCACTTCGAGGCCTTGTTGACCAAGCTCGGGCTGGATGCATCGCAAGCCGCCTATATGGGAGATGACACCATCGATCTGCCGGTGATGCAGGCTTGCGGCCTGGGTATCGCCGTTGCCGACGCCCATCCGCTTGTGCTGGCGAAGGCGGATCTGGTGACGCGGCTTGGCGGTGGCGTCGGGGCCGTGCGCGAGGTGTGCGACCTGATCTTGCAGGCCCAGGGATTGGCTGACTATCAACCCGAGGCGTCGCGATGAACAAACAGACTGTGCTGTTCGGCCTGCTGTTTCTGGCTGCGCTGGCGGCCTGGCAGCTGGGGGAGATCGAGCTGGTCCCCGAGCCGACCACCAAGACGGAAAATTTTCAACCGGACTTCACCGCCAGAGAGTTGGTGACGACCCGTTTCAACGAGCAGGGCAAGCGCACCGAGCGGCTGGAATCCGAATATGCGGAGTACTACCAGGTGCTCGAGCAGGCCACTTTCACCAAGCCGGTGGTCTACATGTTCGATGACAAGGGCGCGGCCGAATGGAAGCTGACGGCCGAAACCGGGGTGCTCAACACCGATGACAATGTGATCCTCCGTGACAAGGTGCATCTGGACGGTCTGCTGCCCGCTTCCTTCATCTCCACGCTGGATACCTCCTATCTGGAGCTGGATCTGGTGACGCAGGGGATGAGAAGCAACCAGCACATCAGCATTGTGAGCCAGGAGTTCCAGACCGAGGGCGTTGGCCTCAAGGGTCACCTGGAACGTAAATATTTCGAGTTACTGGATAAAGGCCATGCCACTTATTTCAATGAAAAACGTTAATCTGGCCCTCACGGCCCTGTTGCTGTGCGGTTCCCTGAATGCCAAAGAGTCCGACTTTGCCGAGAAGGTCTATGTGGATGCTGTCAAGCAGGTGGCCGAGATGCAGGACAACCGCATCACCTTCAGCGAGGATGTCATCATCACCCAGGGCACCATCAAGATTAAGGCCGACAAGGTGGTGGTGATCCGCTCCGGCGACAAGGGCGCCGAGGTCATGACCGCGTATGGCAACCCAGCCACCTTCTTCCAGGTGCTGGACAACGGCAAACCGGTCAATGCCCATGGCAACAGCATCCGCTACGAGCTTAAGAACCGGCTGGTGACCATCACCGGCAATGGCCAGCTCAAGCAGGAAGACAGCCAGGTGACCGGCGATCTCATTCGCTACGACATCGTCAAGCAGAAGATGATTGCCGAGAGCAAGGGACCCACCCAGCGCGTCAAGACGGTGTTCCTGCCGGATCAGGTGGAGAACTTTGACAAACCCGCCGATCAGAAGAAGTAGGAAACAACAGCCATGGCAGTGTTAAAAGCAACGGGTCTGCAAAAGAGCTACAAGCGCCGCATGGTGGTCAGCGATGTGAGCCTGGAGGTGGGAACGGGCCAGATCGTGGGCCTGCTCGGCCCGAACGGCGCGGGCAAGACGACCTCCTTCTACATGATCGTGGGCCTGGTGCAGCGGGATGCCGGCCTCATCACCATCGACGAGCAGGACATCAGCCTGCAGCCCATGCATATCCGTGCCCGCAATGGCATCGGCTATCTGCCCCAGGAGGCCTCCATCTTCCGGCGCCTGTCGGTGTTCGACAACTTGATGGGGGTCATGCAGACCCGCAAGGGGTTGAGCCGCGAAGAGCGGGAGGATAAGGTCGAACAGTTGCTGGAAGAGTTCAATATCACCCATATCCGCGACAGCCTGGGCCAGAGCCTCTCGGGTGGGGAGCGTCGCCGGGTGGAAATCGCCCGGGCGCTGGCTGCAGAGCCGAGATTCATTCTGCTCGATGAGCCTTTCGCAGGTGTTGATCCTATTTCTGTCATCGATATCAAAAAGATCATCCAGCATCTGAAAGAACGCGGGTTGGGTGTGCTGATAACGGACCACAACGTCAGAGAGACGCTGGATGTGTGCGAGAAGGCCTACATCGTCAGCCACGGCAAGATGATTGCCGAGGGCGCGCCGGCCGATATCCTCGCCGATGAGCAGGTCAAGCGCGTCTATTTGGGCGATCAATTCAGTCTATAGTAAGGGGGCACCCCTCATTTTTGTTAGGTGACTGCCTCGCTGAACATAAGGATATCCCGACGTAGATGAAGCCGACATTACAGTTGCGTCTCGGTCAGTCCCTGACCATGACGCCACAATTACAACAAGCGATTCGTCTGCTCCAGCTCTCCACCCTGGAACTCCAGCAGGAAATTCAGCAAGCGCTCGACAACAACCCCTTGCTGGAGCAAGAGGAGAACGAGGCGCAGGAAACCAGTCAGGCAGAGACACAGGACGCCAGTCAACTCGACTCCAGCGATGCCATGGCCCAGGAGAGCATGCCGGATGAACTGCCGGTGGACACCACCTGGGACGAGGTCTACTCGGCCGGTACGGCCCAGAGTGCAGGCCCCATCCATGACGGGGAAGACAGCGTCTATCAGGGGGAGACCACCGAGAACCTGCAAGACTACCTGCTGTGGCAGATGCGGCTCACCCCGTTCAGTGATGTGGATGCTGCCATCGCCCTTGCCATTATCGATGCCATCGACGAATCCGGGTATCTGACAGCCACCCTCGAGGATATTCAGGCTGCAGTCAGCAGCGAGGAGGTAGAAGTCGAACTGGATGAGATCGAAGCCGTGCTCAAGCGGGTGCAGCATTTCGATCCGGTCGGCATCGCCGCCCGTTCGGTGCAAGAGTGTCTGCTGATCCAGCTCGGCCAGTATTCGCCGGACCTGCCCTGGCTCGACGAAGCCAGAGAGGTGATCCGCGAACACATGGACCTGCTCGGCAATCGCGACTACCGCACCCTGGCTCGCAAGACCCGCCTCAAGGAGAGCGATCTCAAGGAGGTGCTGGATCTCATCCAGCAACTGGAGCCCAGACCCGGCAACGGCATCATCCAGAGTGAATCCCAGTACGTGATCCCGGATGTGTCCGTGGTCAAGAAGGGCAGCAAGTGGGTGGTTGAACTCAATCCGGATTCTGCTCCGCGCATCCGTGTCAACGAGGCCTATGCGGCCATGGCGCGCAATGCCCGCAGCAGCACGGATACCCAGTTCATCCGTTCTCATTTGCAGGAGGCCAAGTGGTTCATCAAGAGCCTGGAGAGTCGTAACGACACCCTGCTCAAGGTGGCCAGCTGCATCGTCGAGCAGCAGCAGGGCTTTTTCGAGTACGGCGAAGAGGCCATGAAACCCATGGTACTCAACGACATCGCGGAAGCGGTGGAGATGCATGAGTCGACCATTTCACGGGTCACGACCCAGAAGTACATGCATACGCCCCGCGGCATTTTTGAACTGAAGTTTTTTTTCTCCAGTCACGTCAATACGGAGGGAGGAGGAGAGTGCTCATCGACCGCTATTCGCGCCCTGATCAAGAAGCTGGTGACGGCGGAAAACCCCGCCAAGCCGCTTAGTGATAGCAAGATCGCGGATTTGCTGGCCGAACAGGGTATTATGGTGGCGAGACGCACGATCGCAAAGTACCGTGAATCCTTGTTGATCCCGCCATCCAATCAGCGCAAACGCCTGGTTTAGGCAAACAAAAGGAAGACGTTATGCAAATTAACCTGACCGGACACCATGTCGAGATTACCGAAGCTCTGCGTGATTATGTGAACAACAAATTTGCCAAACTCGAGCGTCACTTTGACCATATCAACAACGTACACGTGGTGTTGAGCGTCGAAAAACTGAACCAGATCGCCGAAGCCAAGCTGCATGTCAGCGGGGGAGAGGTGTTCGCCAATTCGCAGCATGCCGACATGTATGCGGCGATTGATACCCTGCTGGATAAACTGGATCGGCAGATCATCAAGCACAAAGATAAGTTAAATCAAAAATAACTATGCAACTTGAACACATACTGAGTCGGGACTGCACCAAGAGTGCGGTCCCTTGTACCAGCAAGAAACGCGCGCTCGAGATCATCAGTGAACTGGCCGCAGAGCGCCTCGGCGCTTCCCGCCAGGTCCTGTTTGAAAGCCTGCTGGCGCGAGAAAAGATGGGTAGTACCGGGATCGGAGCCGGTATCGCCATCCCCCACGGCCGGATTGACGACGCCTTCGCGCCGACCGCCGTGTTGATGACCTTCTCCGAGCCCATCCCTTTCGATTCTATCGACAATCAACCGGTTGACCTGCTCTTTGCATTGCTGGTGCCGGAAAGCGAGTGCAAGCAGCACCTCAAGACTCTTTCCCTGATGGCATCCAAACTGGGTGACAAGGCCGTCTGCCGCCAGCTGCGCCAGGCGACCAGCGACGAAGAACTCTATCAGATCATGACGTCGGCCTGAGGCCGGGTCTGACACAGCCACGTTGGCGTGAGGGGACAAGATGCAGTTAATTGTAGTAAGCGGTCGTTCGGGCTCCGGCAAGACGGTGGCCCTGAGGGTGCTCGAGGATCTCGGGTACTACTGCGTGGACAACCTGCCTGTCAACCTGCTGCCCCAGTTGATCGTGTCGGTGGAGAGTCAGTATGACAAGCTGGCGGTCAGCATCGACGTGCGCAACCTGCCTGCCCAGGCAGACAGGCTGGAGAACCTGCTGAGCCAGGTGCGCAACGAGGGGCGAGTCAAGTTTTCGAGCTTCTTCTTCGATGCGGACAACGCGACCCTGCTCAAACGCTACGGTGAGAGCCGTCGTCTGCATCCTCTGTCCCGCAACAAGCTTTCGCTGGACGAGGCGATCCGGGAAGAGACCCACCTGCTGGCACCGCTCTCCTCGACCGCCGACCTGCGCATCGACACCACCAACCTCAGCATCCACGATCTCAGCGAGCTCATCAAAACCCGGGTGCTCGGCAAGAAAGAGAACGAACTGGTGCTGGTGTTCGAGTCGTTCGGTTTCAAGTACGGCATTCCCAAGGATGCGGACTTCGTGTTCGACGCCCGTTTCCTGCCCAACCCGCACTGGATCCCGGAGCTCAAGCCCTTCACCGGCAAGGATGAGCCCGTGGCCAACTACCTCTCCAGCCAGCCGGATGTCATGCTGTTCATCCAGCAGATCGAGAACATGCTGGGGACCTGGTTGCCCCACCTGGAGCGCAACAATCGCAGCTATGTGACCGTCGGGATCGGCTGTACCGGCGGACAACACCGCTCGGTGTTCATCGCCGAGCGGCTGGCCAGCGCATTCCGGTTGCTTGGCAAGAACGTGCAGATCCGCCATCGCACGTTGGACAAGCGTTCAAACTCCGCCTGACAGATCCACAGGATGCTCAGATGACCGTTTCCGCCTCGGTAGAAGTCAAAAACAAGTTAGGCATTCACGCGCGACCGGCCATGATGCTGTTCGAGCTGGTGCAGGGGTTCGATGCCCACGTGTTGCTGCGCAACGAGGAGGGGGTCGAGGCCGACGCGGACAGCGTGATCGGCCTGCTGATGTTGGACTCCGCCCAGGGCAAACAGGTGGAGGTGCAGGTGGAGGGCCCCGAAGAGGTGGAGGCCCTGGCCGCCGTGGTGGCGCTGTTCACCTCGGGCTTCAATGAGGAGTAATACGCCTCGGCGTGCTCAAGGTGCGCTGCGAGCCAGCGCCTTGAAAGCGGCAAAGTCCCGACAAGCCAGCAGACTTCTGCTGGCTTTTTCGTTCATCAGTGCCAGAAACAGATCATAAAGTCCCATGGCTTCCTCATAATCCGCCTTGGCGATGGCCAGCACGAAGATGAGGGTAGCGCTCTCGCCGTTGCCCCAATCGATCCCCTGGGGGGCCAGCACGGTATAGACCAGGGTGCGGCGCGCCAGCAGGCCGAGGGAGTGGGGCAGAGCGATGCCGTCCCCCAGCATGGTTGAGACGATCCGCTCCCGCTCCTGCAAGGATCCCCGGAATCCGCTCTGCACCAGATCCTCCGCCTCAAGCTGGCTGCAGATGCGATCAAACAGCACCCCCTGGCTGATGGGTTCATCAAGCACCATGAAGTGGTCGGCATCGAAATACTTGTCAAGCAGATAGGGACGAGTGCGATCGACGAGCACCAGCTTGCCGAGCTGCTCCAGCTGGTACTGGGTCGGGAAGGGGGAGACCTACACCACGGGAGCATTCTTCTCGCTCACCTTGAGGGTGCTGATGACGAAATCCTGCTCGACTCGCACCAGTCCCTCATAGTCCCGCACCGACTCCAGCGTGGTCAGCTGTAGTTGGGGGTATTCCCGCCGGATGCGTGCTTCCAGCACCCGGAAGGTGGCGTTGCCCGCATCGCACAGCAGCAGCGCCTGGGGGCGCCGGGTGTAACCGATGTCGTAGTGGCGCTCCAGGCCGACCCCGATGTGGATCACCAGGTAGCCGATCTCGTGGTGGGTCAACCGGTAGGGGGTCTGCCTGATCCACTCAGAGATGGCCGCCAGGGTGATGTCGTAGGCGAGGGGGTAATACTGCTTGATGTGGTCCGCCAGGGGATTGTGGCTGCCAATCTGGTATTTGACCCGCAGCAGCATGGCGCCGATGTGGGTCTGCAGGTCGGCTCGCAATTGCGGGTCGCCGCGCAGGTCATAGGGGTAGTGCTGGTGGATGTAACCCAGCAGGTGCGCAGTCAGCTGCTCGCTCTCGGCCGCCATGGCCGGGCTGAGCAGGGGCGTCTCTGCAGTGAGGCGAGCCTGGATCTGGATGGCGAGACAGGCGATCTCTTCCTGCCCCGGTGAAGTCAGGATCGGCAGCTCGGCATAGATGTCGCGGGCCACTACTGCCAGGGGCGGGGTGATGTCGTCGCTGGCAAACTGGCGCAACTCATGGCCAGACGCCTGGCGCAGCAGTGCGACGGCACAGTAGACGGTGACTTGCTGCAGGCTCTCGTCGGCCAGGCGCAGCTGATGGCGACCGAGTTGCTCGTGAATGTGGTTGCCCACTACCTCCAGCGTCTTGTTGGGGCAGAGGGTGGGCAACAGGCTCTGGAGCGGATGCTGGTGCAGCAGCTCCTGGCAGAGCAGTTGGGTGAGGCAGGCGCGGATCGCCATCTCGCTTCCCGCAATGCGCATCCCCACCCTGGGTTTGCTGTCGATGGTGAGCCCGAAGTGGGCGAGCCGCTCCCGCACCTCCGTCATGTCCCCTTGCAAAGCCGCCCGGCTCAGATACCAGGTGTCCGCCAGCTCGTCGAGTTTGATCCCCTGTTCTGCCGTCAGCAGCAAGACCTGGAGGTGCAGCACCCGCTCGCGGCTGGTGCGAGGCAGGGGGCTCTCCTGCCCCTGGGCGGCCAGCAGCGCATCGAATAGCCCCTGATTGTAGATCTTGAGCTGGTAACCGCTGCCCCGCTGATGGATCAGGTGGGCGCCCCGGGTGGCAATGAGCTCGTTCAGGGTCGCCACGTCGGTACGCACCGTGCGGGTGGAAACATTGAGACGGCGGGCCAGCTCCTCCTGTGGCAGAGGCTCGGCGTGAAGCAGGGCGAGCAGTTGCTGGAGTCTAGGGTGGGGCAGCTTGGTCATGAGGGGGTGAGGACTCCTGTCGCGCATGGTGGGTCGATGTTAACAAGGGGGTCATTAACAAGCCAGGCACCGCCCAGTGATCGGACCGGTGCCTGTGGGTTTGCTATGCCAGCAGTGCCTTCACCATGGCGAGGAGGGTACGCACATCCTCCGGCCGGGTCTGGCCACTGACACTGTCGATGATGGAGCTGTAGACGTGGGGGATCACCTTCTCGACTCCTGCCTCCAGCGCGATCCGCACTATCTCCTCGAAGTTCTCAAGATCGATGCCGCCGGTGGGCTCCAGCCAGAAACCGTGGCGGGCACAGGCCTCGGCCACTGCCTGATACTCGGTGCGGCAGGCGAGTCCCCCCATGGGGAAGAACTTGACCGAGCTGCCGCCCATGTCCTTGAGCAGGGCAATGGCGGTATCGATGGGGACGATGCCGTCAGCCTGCTGCGCGCTGAGGGGGCCGGTGGAGATCTTCACCATGCCGGGGGTGCCGGTGGGGGAGACAAGGCCATTGACCAGGGTGTCAGCTTGACCGAGCAGCGCCCGGCTGGCCCCGACCCCGGTGAACACCTGATTGACGTGCTGGGGCTGCAGCTGGCGGGCCAGCTCGGCCACCATGGTGGACTGGCGCGGATCACCGGCTCCCAGCCCGATGGAGAGGGCGTTGTCGATAAGCTTGGCGTAGGCCTGCATGTCGGCGACGGCAGAGGGAATGTCCGGGTAGTTCTTGGAGAGCACGCCGACCAGGACGTGGCCCTCGGCAGCCTCATAAATGTCGACGGCATTCTCTTTGGAACCTGCCAGCACGTTGAGGCAGACCCGATCGCTGTAGTAATTGGGGGTAAGAGACATCAGTTGTTCTCCTGAACGAGGTGGGCAATGGCGGAGTGGATCTGGTCGAGCTGGGGCTGGGTGACGCTGCGTACGTCTATCTCGATGTGCCCCTCGTTGGCCTTGTAGCCGCGGCAGTAGACGGCGGGGGTACCCTGTTGCAGACGAGAGACCACTTCCGCCGTGGTCATGCCGATCTGCTGGTGGTCGAAGGCGATGTCGGTGCGGGCGATGTCGCGCCCCGCGCTGTCCCACACCACCTTGGCGGTGACGCCGGGCAGCTGGTTGAGGCGCTCGATGAAGGGGGTCATCTTGGCGACCATGGCGGCGCCGCTCTCCTTCTCTTTGGCCAGGTAGCGCTCGATGGCGTGGGTCAGGCCGAGGATCCCCTCCTTGCCCACCTTCATGGCACGGCCTATGCCGCCAGCCTGCTGCTTGACCCACTCCACATACTGACGTCTGCCGAGCACCAGGCCGCTGGTGGGCCCTTCGATGGCCTTGGCGCCGCTGTAGATGACCAGATCTGCACCCTGGTTGTAGTAGAGACGCAGATCCTCTTCGGCCGCCGCATCGACGATGAGCGGGATCCCGTGGGCCTTGGCCACCTCGGCCGCCTCGGTCACCGACAGAATGCTCTTCTGCACGCAGTGGTGGGACTTGATGTAGAGGATGGCGGCGGTATTGGCATGGATGGCGGCGGCCAGCTGGGCGGGTGAGCACTCGTTGGCGTAGCCTGCCTCCACCACCCTGCCGCCCCCCAGGTTGACCATGGTGCCGACGGGGGCACCAAAGTTCACGTTGTGGCTCTTGGGCAGCACGATGTCGCTCGGCACGTCGTGAGCATGAGCATGCAACTGCTCGAGACGATAGGGGTCGCCGCGCACGATGACGGCGGCCACCGACTGGGCGATGCCGGCGCTGGCGCAGGAGACCACCACCGCATCTTCAACGCCCAGCAGATCGGCCAGGTAGGCGCCGGTCTTGTTGACCAGATCCTTCACCTCAAAGTAGTGGCCGAGGCCGAAGTTGACCGCATCGACCACCTCTTGCTCGGGGGTGGATACGCCGAGGATGGTCATGCGCCCGGAGGCGTTGATCACCGGTTTGAGCCGGTATTTCTCATACACAGAAGGCATGGTGTGATTTCCCGTAGTGAGTCAGAACCAGTTCGCCGCCCACCAGGGCGGCGAGAGGGAGCAGTTGCCGGTCACCGTTGCGGGCGCCGGCCTCGGTATCGGTAAAGAGAGTGGGGCCGCAGCTCACCTCGAACAGGGTGATGTCTGCATCGGCGCCCACCTCGAGTCGCCCCTTGCCGGGCAGGCGCAGGGCATCGGCGGCCTGGTGGGTGACGCAGGCGAGCACCTGCTCCAGGGTCATGCCGATGGCGAAGAACTTCGACATCACGTGGGCAAGGCTGTAGACGGGCCCCTTGATGCGGTTCTTGCAGTAGATGTCTGAACTGATGGTGTGGGGCAGGATGCCCTGGGCAATGGCCAGCTCCGCCACTTCGAAGCTGAAGCTGGCACCGCCATGGCCGATGTCGAGCAAGAGTCCCCGCCGCATCGCCTCGCGCACCGCCTGGCGCAGTTCACCCGCCGGGGTCAGGATGCGGTTGGGCTTGCCGTTGAAGCAGTGGGTCAGCAGATCGCCCTCCCCCAGCAGGGCGACGATCTCGTCCAGATCCGGCGGCGTGTTGCCCACGTGCACCATCAGTGGCAAGTTGCCATTGGCCTGCTGGATCTGCTTGGCCATGCGCAGGGGTTGCAGACCGCTTTCACCCACCACGCTGCCGCTCATGCGTGCCTTGATGCCGACGATGAAGCCGGGATGGCGCCGGATGGCCGCCTGGGCGAGGGCGGGATCGATGTCTGCCGGATCCGCCAGCTCGTTCTGGCGCAGCAGGCCGATGCGGGAGATGTTGAGCAGGGCGTGCACCCGGGTCTTGCAGTCGGCGGCGAGACGCTGGAAGTCGTCCACGTCGTCGGCTCCGGTGCTGCCGGCGTCGATGACGGTGGTGACACCGGACGCCACCCCCACCTTGTCCGGCTCATCGTGATAGAGGGGGGAGGCGGGGTAGCAGTGGGTGTGGCCGTCAATCCAGCCGGCGCTCACATGGACCTGCCCGCCCAGAGTGAGGGTTTGCTTCGCCTCCGTGCTTTCTGGCAGCGAACCCAGCGCCGCTATCTTGCCATGCTCGATGGCGACGTCGACGAGCTGCCCATTTCCCAGGCGTCCCGCCCTGATGATCATGTCGTACATGCTGATATCCCTCTTGTAACCTGCTTGCGCTCTTACTGCGAGGCCGCTTCCAAGGCTCATGTGCTGCTCTTCACCTTGCTGACGACCTCTCGCGACAGAGCGCAAACAGGTTCTTGAATGCCGCCCAAGAGACGGCCTTGGATTAAGCCAGGGCGATGGGGAAGAAGGTCCCGAACAGCATGGCCCCCAGAATGGCGCCGCCCGTGATGGGCTTTTCCCAGATGTAAAACAGCAGGGCACCCAGCAGGGAGCCTATCCCGATGGGAATGGAGGCGCCCATGGCGGAGAGGATGATGAGGGGACCGAGGAAGCGGCCCGAGCTGTTGCCAGCCCCCATCATGACGTCTGCGCCGTAGGTGGAGTTGCTCTGGTTGATGGTGAACTTGCGCGCCAGGATGATCACGTAGCCGATGGCCATCCCAATCCCCATACCGGTGATCAGGGAAGCGGTGAAGTTTTCCACCGGATAGACGATGCCGGCCCCCAGCAGCAGGGCGGGCACTCCGAGGCCGACTCCGGTCTGGATGGCGCCGCCGATGTCGAGGATGCCCACCAGGGAGCCCTCGATGATGCGGGCGAACAGGAAGCTTGCACCGAAGGCGGCGACTGCACCATAGGCCCCCGTGTCCATGCCGGCTTTCAGCATGGCGACGAAGGCCACCTCGTTGAAGGCGCCGACCCCGTAGAGGTAGAACATGTGGGTACCGGCGAAGACGCCGGAAGAGAGCAGACCGACAAAGATGGGGAAGGACCAGTCGGCATACCAGAAGTTGTTTCTCAGTTTCTCATCCATGGTGTGCACCCTTATTTGCCGCTCATGAGGTTGTGGACGTTTTCCAGCCACAGGGGAACGCCCAGGTGGAAGGATTCAATGAGTTTCATGTCAAAGCCGCGGAAGAAGCCGCTCAGCACGAACAGCAGGACGATGGCACTCATCATCACCTTGGTGACGTGGTTCCAGCCGCTCTCTTCCACCCCCTTGCCGATCAGGATGCCAAGCACCAGGCCTGGTACCGCGTTGCCCATGATGAGCTGGGCCAGACCGCCGAAGATGGTGGCCCAGAAGCCGGACTTCTTGCCTGCCTCGATGGCGGCCAGCCAGAAGATCACCGGCATGACGGTGTTGACCAGCAGGTTGGCGGCGGGCACCAGCACCTTGACCGCGGTCACCTGCAGGGCGGCAGGTACGGCGGCGGCCGTGCTGTTGAGGAAGGCGACGACGATGGCACCAATGATGCCGCAGGCGATGGCCATCTTTTTGGGATCATGGAGGGTGGTGGCGAGATCCCGGTTCTTGATCATCAGGGCCGCTGCACCCCAGTTCGGCAGGATGCGGTGATCCACGTCCTGAGTGAAGGCGCCGGCCGCGACCGTGGAGGCCCAGGCGTTGAAGAAGAAGCCCAGACCGAACGAGAAGTGGGAGGCGGGGTCCCCTTCGCAGGAGTTGAGCTCGCCCAGGGTACGGAACGCGCCCATCCCCTGCACGGTCGGGGCGTGGAACATCCGCGCCGCGCCAGCCCCCACCCCGACGCCTACTAGGCCGCCGATGATGAGTGACTTCATCAAAATGATTAGAAACATCCAACTTGTCCTTTTGGTTGTGGGGTCAGGCCCGGGTGAAATCCACCTTGTCGACATCCAGGCTGGTGACCTTGACGGTGATCGCCAGCCGGACCCGGAACTCGTGGCGCTGGCGTGGCAGGAAGAAGAACAGGAACTTCTCCACCCGTGCCGACTCCTCGGCCTCGAGCACCTCGACCTCGAGGGGTTCGATGCGCAGCATCACCTTGGGGCTCTCCTTGAGCAGGCTGGGTTGCACCTGGCTGAGGGCGGCGGAGAACGCCTGCTGGCGAGTCGCCCCCTTGCCGTTGACCGTGATCCGGGTAGTGAAGTGCTCTTTCATCAGACGCGTCCGTGTTTCTTGGCGAAGGCTTCGATCAGCTTCTGGCCCAGCTCTTCCTTGTCCATGAAGCCGAAGCCCAGTACCACGCACCCCTCGTTGATGGCGGTGACACCCTCCTCGATGGATCGCATGCCGTAGCGGCACTTGTAGCCGTACTTGGTCTGGGCCGTGATGGCGCCCGCGCCACCGCTGCCGCAGAAGGAGATGCCAAGGTCGGCCTGCTCCTTGTTCATTACATCACCGAGCTTCATGTCGGCGGCCATGCCGGGGATGACGGTCACGGTGGCGCCGGCGGCTTCTGCGCCCGCCCCCACTTTCTGACCCTTGCCGAGACGATCTCCAATCACGAGTTTGATGGCAGTCATTTAGCTTTCTCCTTTTACTGAGCTGAGTTCGTTTTCTTTGGCCACTTCAAAATGGACGGACAAGAGGTGCGCCTCCTCGTAGGCGAGGCGGTCGAGCCAGGCGACGACCTGTTCGGCCAGGCGCAGGGAGAGGGGGGAGATCTCCTCGAACAGGCTGAGGTCGACTTCCGGCAGGGATTCCCCGCTGTAGGAGCGCCACACCATGGCCTTGACGTGGGAGGCCAGCATCTGTTGCTGCACGTCGTTGGGGCGTATGCCCTGATCCGCCAGCAGGTTGTGAATGCGGGTCAGGGTCAGGTCGGTCTTGCGCAGCAGTGCCGGGCTGTCCGGGGTCAGGGGGGCGTCATGGGTGTCGGTATTCAAGGTTTGCTCTCCAGGCTGGTAGAAAGGATGGGATCACCATAAAGCGGAGGAGAGTGCGGGAGGAGGCAGGTTTTTTCCGATTCGAAGTGGAAATCCGGAGGGAAAGGCATCAAAAGAAGCCCTTTTGGCGATCAAGAAGAGGAAAGGAGCGGACTGGCGGCAAGGGAGTGTGATCGGTGGCGGGTTTTGACGGCGCCTTCGCCCGATCGTTTATTGGCGCAATGTGTGAGCTGTCTCACGCACAAGCGGGGCCGGAGGAAAGCGGGCACAAAAAAGGGCCCTGTCGGGCCCTGCGAGGATCCGCCTCTCAGGTGGCGGGTGCCGCACTGCTGGTCGGCAGGGTCTGATTCTGCTAGCGCAGGTCCTCTTCGATGATGACATCGACGTCCAGCGGCTTGCCGTTGCGGATCACCGAGATGGTGAGCTTGGTGCCGGGGCGGCTCTCTACGATCTTGTCCATGACGGGACGCACGCCGGTGATGGCCTCTCCGTTGATCTTGAGCAGTACATCCCCACGTTTGAGACCGGCCTTGGTGGCTGGGCCATTGGGATCCAGGCTCTCCACCACCAACCCCTGCAAGTCCCCCAGGTTCAGCATGCGCGCGACGATGGGATTGATCTCGACGCTGGAGATGCCGAGGTAGCCGCGGATGACCCGACCGTTGGCGATCAGCTCGTCCATGATGCGCTTGGCCAGCTTGTAGGGGATGGCAAAACTGATGCCATAGCTCTCCTGATTGCCGTTGAGGTGGTAGGCGGCGGTATTGATACCCACCAGATCGCCACGGCCATTGACCAGGGCGCCTCCGGAGTTGCCCTCGTTGATGGCGGCATCGGTTTGCAGCAGATCCTGTCTGCCATTGCTGTCCGGCCCCATGCTGGAGAGGCCGATACGCCCGGTGGCGCTGATGATGCCCTGGGTGATGGTCTGGCCGACGTTGTAGGGGTTGCCGATGGCGAGCACCACGTCTCCCACGTCCGGCAGACGATCCGGGTCCTGAGGGATCACCGGCAGGTTGTCCGATTCGATGTAGAGCACCGCCAGATCGGTCAGTTTGTCGGTGCCGACCAGCTCTGCACTGAATACCCGACCATCTTGCAGGGCGACGATGATCTGGTCCGCATCGGCGATGACGTGATAGTTGGTGAGCACGTGACCGCGCTGGTTCATGATGACGCCGGACCCCAGCCCCTGGGGTCTGAGTTCGGCTTTTTCACCGCGATTGCCGGCGAAGCTGCGGGTGTAGATGTTGACGACGGCAGGGCCGGCACGATGGGCCGCGTAGGAGAAGCTCAGCTCGCGGGCATTGGTGATGAGGCCCGGCAGGGGGGCGCCGCCGCGAAAATTGGGAAACACCAGCAACAAAAGCGCAGCCATGGCGAGGCCAAAGCCGACGGACTTGCCCAAGTAGCTGATCAGAGGTGGGATTTTCATGTCTTTCTCGTCCGTACAGGCTGCGGGCAGAGAATAACATTATCGATGGATAAAAATCACCCGCGGCGGTTGCCGCGGGTGTGAGGGGCTTAACGGATCACCAAATAGAGCGAGGAGTCGCCGCGCTGAATGTTCAGCGCCAGGACTTCCGGCTTGTTTTTCAACACCTTGGTCAGTTCACCCATGGAGTTGATGCGCTGGCGGTTGACTCCGATGATGATGTCACCCTTCTGCAGGCCGGAGGCGGCTGCCGGTGAGCGGGGATCGATGTCGGAGACTGCCACGCCGGTCACGGGGTCCGTGATGGTGCTCAGCTTGGCCCCTTCCAGGGCGGGATGCAGGGCGCTGGCCAGGATCTCGCTGTCATCCGCCTTCTTCAGGGTGACCTTGACGGTCTGCTCCTTGCCGTCACGAATGAGGCCGAGCAAGACCTGCTTGTCGGCCCCCATGGTGGCGATTTTGGCACGCAGCTCGCCGAAGGAGCGGATGGGCTTGCCATCGATGCTGATGATGATGTCGCCTGCCTTGATGCCTGCCTTGGCGGCAGCGGAGTCAGGCATGACCTGGTTGACGAAGGCACCGTCCTTCTTGTTGTAGCCGAAGGTCTTGGCGATTTCGCTGGTGAGCTCGGTGCCGGTAATCCCCAGCTGGCCACGGCGCACTTCGCCGTATTTCACGATCTGCTCGGAGAGATCGCGCACCATGTTGGACGGGATGGCAAAGCCGATGCCGATGTTGCCGCCGTTGGGGCCCAGGATGGCGGTGTTGATGCCGATCAGCTCCCCGCGCAGGTTGAGCAGGGCGCCGCCCGAGTTGCCGGAGTTGATGGCCGCATCGGTCTGGATGAAGTTCTCCAGATTTTCGATGTTGAGGCCGCTGCGACCCAGGGCGCTGACAATGCCGGAGGTGACGGTCTGGCCCAGGCCGAACGGGTTGCCGATGGCCAGCGCGTAGTCACCGACTCTCAGCTCGTCGGAGTCGGCGAACTTGATCTGCACCAGATCCTCGGCCTTGATTTGCAGCAGGGCGATATCCGACTGTTTGTCTTCCCCTATTTTCTTGGCTGCATACTCACGGCCATCCTTCAGGTTGACCTTGATTTCGTCCGCCTCGTGGACCACGTGGGCGTTGGTGATCACGTAGCCTTTCTTGGCATCGATGATGACGCCGGAACCAAGCGCCTGGAAGGGCTGCTCGCTCACCTGCTCGTCAGGCATGTTGGGGCCGAAGAAGAAGCGGAATTGTTCCGGCAGGCGCTGGCGGGTGATCTTCTTGCCAGAGACGGAGATGTTGACCACGGCAGGGGTCACCTGCTCGAGGACGGGGGCCAGGCTCGGCATCTCCTGGTTGTTCGCCATCAGGGGCAGTGCGGCCTGCGCCGGTGCTGAGGACATGGCGATACCGACACTGAGGGCTAAGACACTGAATACAGAAAGAGATTTACGCATATGAGAAACAGCTCCCAGAAAAAGTTGCAGTGCAATCGTCAAGGTCTGACCACGATAAAGCGTAATTAGTTCAACCGACGATCAGCCCGGCTGCTTGAGCAGGCCGGACGCACCGGCGTAATCGCGGGGAGGAAGGCCCGGCTCCTCGCTGTTGGCGGCATCGCCTGTTTCTTCCACTTCGGGTTCGCGGAACAGTGGTTCCTGTACCTTGGCCAGGAACTTGCTCTGTTCCGCCATATGGCGATAAAGGGTCTGGTACTGTTCGGCCAGTTGCTCCATCAGGGCTGCGCTGTCGGCGAAGTGGGTGGTGATCTGCCCCTGGTAGCTTTCCAGCTCCTTGTGGGCTTTTTTCAGCTCCTGTTCCAGGCGTCCGGCATCCCGGCTACGGACAGAGAAGCGGCCGATCAGCACGCCGATGATCAGGGCGGCGATCGCCAGCAGGATCCCGTTAAACAGAGTCATAGAAGCTCCTTGTTACAGCTAACACGATGAATTTGAAGCGGTCGGATGGACCGCAACGCCTCGTTGGCACTATACCGTGCCCCCCGAGAGCGTGATACCATTTTGTCCCTCATTCAGGGACTTGGAGGCGGTTTACAGGATGACCCCGCAGCAAAAATATCAGCAGGATTTGCAGCGCCCCGGCTTTGTGGCCGATCCGGCCCAGGCCATGGCAGTCGCCCGCCTGGAGCGACTTTATCAGGATCTGTGCGCAAGCCCGACTCCGACCAGATCCCGTGGCCTGCTGGGTTGGCTGCAAAAGCCGAAAACCCGTGACCCCGTCCAGGGGTTATATATGTGGGGCGGTGTGGGCAGAGGCAAGACCTGGCTGATGGATACTTTTTTTGAGAGCCTGCCGGGGGAGCGCAAACTGCGCATCCACTTCCACCGTTTCATGCACCGGGTGCACGATGAGCTCAAAGGGCTGACCGGTCAGTCCGATCCGCTCAAGCTGATCGCTCGCAAGCTGGCCGATGAGACCGACGTCATCTGCTTCGACGAGTTTTTCGTCTCGGATATCACGGATGCCATGCTGCTCGGTACTCTGTTCCAGGAACTCTTTGGCCATGGCGTGGTGCTGGTGGCCACATCTAACATTCCCCCTCAGGATCTCTACCGCAACGGGTTGCAGCGTGCTCGCTTCCTGCCAGCCATCGCGCTTATCGAGCGTCACTGCGAGGTGATCAATGTCGATGGCGGTGTCGATTATCGGCTGCGAACCCTTGAACAGGCAGAGATCTATCACTTCCCGCTGGATGAGCAGGCCAGGAGCAACCTGGATCGTTATTTCAGCCAGTTGACCGGGATTGGGCAGGTGACTGCCGCCGCACTGGAAGTCAACCATCGCCAACTGAGTGCACTGGGCGTGGGGGAAGGGGTGCTTTATATGGAGTTTGAACAGCTGTGCTGTACTCCACGCTCCCAGGGCGACTACATCGAACTGGCCCGTGAGTTCCACACTGTCCTGCTGGCCAATGTGCAACCCATGGGCAGCGGCACGGATGACGCGGCCCGCCGCTTCATCGCCATGGTGGACGAGTTTTATGAGCGGCACGTCAAGCTCATCATATCGGCGGCGGTCCCCATGACCGGGCTCTATGGCGAAGGCTTGCTGAATTTCGAATTCAAGCGTTGCCTTTCACGGCTTCAGGAGATGCAATCGCACGAATACCTTGCCAGAGTGCACCTTCCTTAGTCACAATACCGCGCCTGCCAGTCGGATGGGCATCTGCGGCAGGTAGGGTCGGGCGACATTTGCTAGCTTCATGGCAGTGAAATTAGCAGGTGATATTTAAGGCAACTTCACTTATAATCGCCCGGCCCACGTTACAGCTGTCGATAAGACAGCAACACTTTAAGCTTTACTTGTATTCGAAGGGGTACAGGTAGGCCATCGTTTGTTGTTTGTGGGAGAGCCCCCATAAGCAATTGGGTCTGTAACAGGTAATTGGGTTTAACTTAATGAAAACTTTCGTTGCCAAGCCAGAAACCGTAAAACGTGACTGGTACATTGTGGACGCAGAAGGTAAAACTCTGGGTCGTATCGCAACCGAGATCGCTGCTCGTCTGCGTGGTAAGCACAAAGCCGAGTACACTCCGCACGTTGACACCGGTGACTACATCATCGTTGTAAACGCTGAGAAGGTACACGTAACCGGTAAGAAATTTACCGACAAAATGTACCACGCTCACTCCGGTTTCCCGGGTGGTATCAAGTCCATCAGCTTCGACAAGCTGATTCAGCGTAAGCCGGAAATGGTAATCGAAGCTGCCGTCAAGGGCATGCTGCCGAAGGGCCCGCTGGGCCGTGCCATGTTCCGTAAGCTGAAAGTTTACGCAGGCGCAGAGCACGCTCATGCTGCTCAGCAACCTCAAGTACTGGATATCTAACGGGAACTGGCAACATGGCAGAAAATCAATACTACGGTACCGGCCGTCGCAAAAGCTCCACTGCTCGCGTATTCATCAAAGCGGGTAGCGGTAAAATCGTAATCAACCAGCGCTCCCTGGAGCAATACTTCGGCCGTCCGACTGCCCGCATGGTAGTTCGTCAGCCGCTGGAACTGGTCGAGATGACCGAGAAACTGGATCTGTACATTACCGTTAACGGTGGTGGCATCTCCGGTCAAGCTGGTGCGATCCGCCACGGTATCACTCGTGCTCTGATGCAGTACGACGAGACCCTGCGTTCCGAACTGCGTAAAGCTGGCTTTGTTACTCGTGATGCCCGTAAGGTTGAGCGTAAGAAAGTCGGTCTGCACAAAGCGCGTAAGCGTCCGCAGTACTCCAAGCGTTAATTCGCTTTTGGTACGCACTCTCAGGAGTGTCAAAAAAGCCTGGCAATTTGCCAGGCTTTTTTTATTGGTAATGTTACATGTGACAATGCTAAGCATACGTCACAAAAGACAAAAAATTGTGTATTTATTGTTTTTGCCCATCGACTCCCTTTCTTGTCAAATTGTTATCTTTTCTTTAAAATTTCCATGGTCTTTCTGTGTCAATTGCCACTCCGCTTCCATCGCAGTTGTCAGAGGGAGAGGAGAAGTAAACAGGGACACTATAAGAATGAGCGGAGTCCACATGGGAGAGTTTTTGGATGAGCAATGCGCCAGTTGATACCGGTCGCCGCAGATTTCTTACCTGGTCAACGGTTGCCGTTGGCGGTGTAGGAGCTGCTTTTACCGCAGTGCCGTTTATTAAGTCATGGAATCCGAGTGCCAAAGCCAAGGCGGCAGGCGCCCCGGTTGAAGTGGATATCAGCAAGCTGGAGCCGGGTCAGCTAATCCGCGTCGAGTGGCGTGGTAAACCGGTCTGGGTGGTGAAGCGTACCAAGCAGACGCTGGATGCTCTGGCTGCACACGATGACAAGCTGCGGGATCCTGCGTCAGACGAGCCACAGCAACCGGACTATGCCCACAATGGCTACAGATCCATCAAACCGGAAATCTTCGTGGCCGTTGGCATCTGCACTCATCTGGGATGCTCCCCTTCCTATCTGCCCGACAGCTTCGGCGAGCAGGTTCAAGGGGTAACTTCCGGCTTCTTCTGCCCCTGCCATGGCTCCAAATTCGACATGGCTGGTCGAGTGTTCCAGGGCGTCCCCGCACCGCTGAACCTGGTCATTCCGCCATACCAATTTCTTAGCGACACCACCATTCTGGTCGGTGCCGATGGCAAGGAGGCCTGACCATGTTTGCCAAACTCATGGGCTGGATCGATGATCGTTTCCCGCTCACGGCCATGTACAACGACCATATGGCCAAGTATCCGGCGCCCAAGAACCTGAACTTCTGGTACTTCTTCGGCTCGCTTGCCATGTTGGTGCTGGTCAACCAGATCATCACCGGCATCTGGCTGACCATGAACTACAACCCCTCGGCGGAAGGTGCCTTCGCTTCCGTGGAATACATCATGCGGGATGTGGATTACGGCTGGCTGCTGCGTTACATGCACTCAACCGGGGCATCCGCCTTCTTCATCGTGGTCTACCTGCACATGTTCCGCGGCATGATCTACGGCTCTTACCAGAAGCCACGGGAACTGCTGTGGATCTTCGGCATGCTGATCTTCCTGGTACTGATGGCCGAGGCCTTCATGGGTTACCTGCTGCCCTGGGGGCAGATGTCGTTCTGGGGGGCCCAGGTCATCATCTCGCTGTTCGGTGCCATCCCCGTTATCGGTGACGATCTGACCCTGTGGATCCGGGGGGACTATGTCATCTCGGGTGCAACCCTGAACCGCTTCTTTGCCCTGCACGTCATCGCTCTGCCGCTGGTGCTGGTGATGCTGGTGGCCATGCATATCCTGGCGCTGCACGAGGTGGGCTCCAACAACCCCGATGGTATCGACATCAAGAAGCACAAGGACGAGAACGGCTGGCCACTGGATGCGGTCGCGTTCCACCCCTATTTCACCGTGAAGGACATGATCGGGGTAGCCGGTTTCCTGTTCTTCTTCTGTGCCATCATCTTCTTCAAGCCGGACATGTGGGGCTATTTCCTCGAGAAACCGAACTTTGAGGTGGCCAACGGCCTGAAGACACCGGCGCATATCGCTCCGGTCTGGTACTTCACCCCCTTCTACGCCATCCTGCGTGCGGTGCCGGACAAGCTGCTGGGGGTCATCATGATGGGCCTCTCCATCGTGGTGCTGTTCCTGTTGCCCTGGCTGGATCGCTGCAAGGTGCGCTCGGTGCGTTACCGCAGCACCCTGCACAAGCTGAACATCGCCCAGTTCGTGGTCTGCTTCATTATCCTGGGGGTGCTGGGCGTGCTGCCATCAACCCCGACCCTGACGCTGATTGCACAACTCTGTACTCTGGGTTATTTCGGATTCTTCGTCCTGTTGTTCTTCTACAGCAAGAATGAGAACACCAAGCCGCTGCCGGAGAGGGTGACATTCAAATGAAAAGAATAATTTTTGCAGTGCTGGCCCTGCTACCTGGTCTGGTGTTGGCCTCTGGCGGTGGCTTCCCTCTCGACAAGGCGGAGTACGATTTGAGTGACAAGGCATCCCTGCAACGGGGGGCCGCCACCTTCATGAACTACTGTGCCGGCTGTCACTCCACCCAGTACCAGCGTTATAACCGGGTGGCGGCTGACATTGGCATTCCGGACGATCTGATGAAGGAGAACCTGATCTTCACCGGCGCCAAGATCGGCGATCTGATGAAGAGCGCCATGTCCGAGAAGGATGCTGCGCGCTGGTTCGGCGCGCCGCCCCCCGACCTGACTCTGGTTGCCCGGGTGCGTGGTGCAGACTGGATCTACACCTATCTGCGTTCCTTCTACGTGGACGAGACCCGTCCATTCGGGGTGAACAACGCCGTCTTCCCGTCCGTGGGTATGCCCCATGTGCTGGAGCCGTTGCAGGGGACGCCCCGCGCCGAGTTCAAGACGCACACCCTGGATGGCGTGGAGATGCAGCAAGTCGTCAGCATCAAATCTGACGGCAACGGTGAAATGAACAACGAAGAATATGATCAGACGGTACTGGATCTGGTAAACTTCTTGGTCTACTCGGCTGAGCCGGTGCAGCAGGAGCGCGAACGTATGGGCTTCTGGGTACTCGGATTCATCGCTATCTTCTTCATCTTCACTGTGCTGTTGAAGAAGGAATTCTGGCGCGACGTTCACTAAGCGACCAGATCGGAGTAATATGACGCGCGGCAATGAAGACAGACATGCTTCATTGCCGTTTCTGCTTTTTAATGACGGGAGGGTTCAATGGCTGTAGCTGCCAATAAGCGTTCGGTAATGACGCTGTTTTCCGGTGCCAACGATATGTTCAGCCATCAGGTGCGTATTGTCCTGGCGGAGAAGGGTGTTAGCGTGGATATCTGCCAGGTTGATCCTGCCAACCTGCCGGATGAGCTGGCCGAGCTGAACCCGTACAACACTGTACCGACTCTGGTGGATCGCGAGCTGGCGTTGTACACCTCGCGCATCATCATGGAGTATCTGGACGAGCGTTTCCCGCATCCGCCCCTGATGCCGGTTTATCCGGTCGCGCGCGGCAACAGCCGTTTGATGATGCACCGCATCGAGCTGGACTGGTACTCTCTGGCCGACAAGATCATGGCGGGCACCGATACCGAAGCCGCCCGTGCCGAGCTGCGTGACAACCTGCTGGCCATCGCCCCCATCTTCGGCGAGATGCCCTATTTCATGAGCGAAGAGTTCGGTCTGGTCGACTGCTACATGGCGCCGTTGCTGTGGCGTCTGCCGAGCCTGGGCATCGATTTCACCGGCCGTGGCGCCAAAGAGCTGAAGGCTTACATGGTTCGCCTGTTCGAGCGTGAATCCTTCCAGGCTTCCCTGACCGAGGCCGAGCGCGAGATCCGTGCCGGCGTATGAGCATGGAACCGACAATGACACCCAGTCGCCCGTATCTGCTGCGGGCGTTTTTTGACTGGTTGCTGGATAACGATCTGACTCCCCATCTGGTGGTCAATGCCAATATTCCCCATGTGATGGTACCGATGCAGTTCGTGCAGGATGGCCAGATTGTTCTGAACATAGCCCCCCGGGCCGTGGGCCAGTTCCACATGGACAATGACGCTGTCAGCTTCAGCGCCCGTTTCGGTGGCGTATCGCAGCAGGTCTATATCCCCATGGCGGCCGTACTGGCCATCCATGCCAGGGAGAATGGAGTGGGGACCCTGTTCCCGCCGGAGCCCGGGTATGACCTCTGGCTGGAACAGGCACAGACACCAACGTCGGTTGACCCCGAGCCGGAACCACCGCGCCCGAGCGGTCGCCCGACCCTGAAAGTCATCAAATAAAAAACGCAGCCTGAAGGCTGCGTTTTTTTTTCCTGCCAGATGGTCAATTCTGGGCAAACTCGAAGGCTTTGATCACCTGTTTAACGCCGCTGACGTGGCGGGCGATTTCCACGGCCTGATCCCCTTCCTGGCGGGTGACCAGCCCAATGAGGAATACCTCGCCATTCTCGGTGACAACCTTCACCTTGGCGCTGTCGAAGTTCTTGGTGCCCAGCATGTCGGCCCGCACCTTGGAGGTGATCCAGGTGTCATTGCTGCGCACGCCGATACTGACTGGTTTGCCAAGGCGCAGTTCGTTGTAGACATGGCGAACCCCTTCAACCCGGCTCACGATTCTACCCGCTTCCTGTTTGTAAGCGTCAGAAGGTGTCTGACCCACCAGCAGCACACGGCCGTTGTTGCTGTAGACACTGATCTTGCTGGCGGCGCTCAGGGGCTTGTTGTCGGCTAACAGGTTGGCGGCTTTCAGCTCTATGGTCTGATCGTCCCACTGGGCACCCAGGGTGCGGCGATCGCCGCTCGCTTTGGCGGTGCCAGCCGCGCCACCGACCACCACGGCAGCACAGCCTTGCAGCAGCAGGACGCCAGTCAGCAGGGCAAGAGCGAGAATAGGCTTCTTCATGGTTTCAGTCTTCCTGTTGCGGGAAAAGTGTCTGGTCGATGAGGTCACAGAGACAGTGCAGGGTCAACAGGTTCACTTCCAGAATACGAGGACGGCGAGCGGAAGGAACGCGGATCTCCACGTCATTGGGGCCCAGCAGACCGGCGATCTCTCCCCCGTCTCCGCCACCGAGAACAATGATGGTCATGTCGCGGGAGAGGGCGGCCTCCGCAGCCTTGATGAGGCTGCGGCTGTTGCCTGTCGTGGTGATGACCACCAGGATGTCGCCTGGTTGTCCCAGAGCACGTATCTGTTTGGCATAGACCTCTTCGAAACCGTGATCCGTGGCGATGGCGCTGATGGTCGCCATGTCGGGCGTCAGGGCGAGACCGGGCAGGGAGGGGCGAGGAGTTTCATAGCAGTTCACCAGTTCGGAAATGAACAGCTGTGCCAATGCCGAGGAAGGACCATTGCCACATGCCATCACCTTGTGGCCATTGAGCAGGCAGATGGTCAGCATCTGGGCTGCCGTATGGATGGCATCCGGCAGTGCTTCGGCGGCAGCTATCTTGGTCTGGATACTCTCGGTGTAATTCTCTTTGATGGGATCAGTCATGGGGTCCTCTTAAAACGCGTTCTGGATCCAGTCCGGCTGGTCGCCCTCGAACGCGATCACATCGAATCGACAGGCCTGGTTGGCCTCATTGATGGCATGTTGCTTGAAATAGTGGCGCGCGGCCAGCACGATCTTGTGCTGCTTGCGCCGGGTGACCGAGCTGGCTGCACCGCCATGGGTGGCGTTGGCGCGATATCTCACTTCAACGAACACCAGGGTCTCCCCCTGGCGCATGATGAGATCGATCTCGCCGCCACGGCAGCGGTAGTTGCGGGTCACGGGTTGCAGGCCGCGGGCCTGCAACCAGCGTTCCGCTATTTGCTCAAAGTGTTGTCCCTTGCTCGTCGCTGCCGACGGCAACAGGTTCAACCACTGCTGGTGAAGTTGTGTCAGTAGCCTCTTCATGAGTCGCATCCTCCAGCTGGGGGGCGGCGCTGTCGCTGACCAGCTTGCCATTCTGGTAGGTGGCCCAGTCCAGCATGCGCACTATGTTGCCCTGGGGATCCACGCTCAGCTGGCCGCTCATGCCGGGTTGCTGCATGGCATTGACCTTGCGCATTTGCGGCAGGTTGCCTGCCAGGCTGACGGCATCGTAACCGAGGGCGAACAGGCGCAGCAGGTCGCCCTGGGTCTGGGGCCAGAGCAGGGCAATCTGTTCACGCTGCGTCTCGAAGCCACCCAGCAGCAGTGGCATGTCGGAGATATGCATGCCGTTAAGCTCGGATGCCACCTCGGTCGTCCCGCCGTCGTATCCCCGCGAGCTGCTGTAGATGGGCAGGCTGCCCATGGGATTGACCGAGATGTCCACATAGGGCTTGATCATCCGGGTCTCCAGGCTGTTGGCCACCACATAGACGGCGTCGATGCTGCGCGGCGCGGCATCGGACAGCTGGACAATCTCCCCGGCTCGTGCCGTGGAACGGCCGCTCAGAGCGTTCTTGACCATGCCCTGCACTTCGTTGCGCGCCCCGAAGGTGGCAACCACGGGCTTCTCCTGGCTGACGCCGGCCCAGGCCTGCTCAAACGCCTTGATACTGCTGTAGCCAATCCGGCCTTGTGCCGCGATCAGCAGCGGCTTGCGGTAGCCCTGACCATAGAGGTACTGGGCAGCCTGGCTCGCATCGGCAGCGGCGGAGAGCGAGAAATAGAAGGTATTGTCGTTGACGATTGGCTTGTCCAGCTCGTTGAGCGCCAGCACCGGCACGGTCGGACTCGACTTGAGCAGCTCCTCCACCTGATCCTTGAGCAGGGGGCCGATGATCATGTTGGCCCCTTCCTGAATGGCCTGCTTGTAGAGGTCCCCCATCGCCTTGCCCTGGGTATCATAGAAGTTCAGGGTGAACTGGCTCTGATTTTCCTTGTAGGACATCAACATGCCGTTGCGGATGGCGGCGCCCTGGGCCTCCAGGTTGCCGGAGAGCGGCAGGAAGACGGCGATCTGCTGCAGCGAACCGTTGTCCGTAGTAGCGAGATCCCCAAGGCCGGCCGGCATGTCGCTCTGGGCAGGGTGGTTAGGGAAGCTCTGCTTCCAGCCGGCAAGCTGGCGGGCCAGCTGGCTCGGCTGTGCCCCGAATTCGTTCACCAGCGCCGCAAGACGCAGCCAGCCGGTGGTCACATCGGGAGCTGGCTCCTCTTCGAGCGCCTGCAGGGTGGAGGGGGTCATGCTTTTCAGCAGCGACCAGATCTGCTGGTGATTGGTGGCCAGCTCATTCTTGGCCAGATAAGGTTCCAGCAGGATCAGCGACTTGGCCGCACCAAACTTGTTGTTGATGTCGAGCTGCAGCACCACGCGCTGGCGGTACCAGTCCTTCTGGGTATCGGCATCCAGCACCACATCCGGCTTGCCTTCCAGCAGGATCAGCGCCTGGTTGGCGTTGCCCTGGGCGAGTAGCAGGTGTGCCTGCAGCAGTTGCAACTGCGCCTGCTGCACCGGGCTCTTCGCCTGCTTCTGCAACTGCTGATACAGGGCGGCAGCCGGTTTGGCCTGGCCGAGCGCCAGATAGCTGCGCGCCGCCATCATCTGCCACACGAAGGCCTCTGCCGGTTTGGCGGGATCCACCTGCTCCAGATACCACTGGGCATTCTTGGTCAGATCCGAGAAGGCTGACGGCATGCCGGGTTGTCCGGAAGATTGATTGGGCTCCGACGCACAGGCGGCGAGCAGGACTGCCGCGAGTAGGATGCCGAAGAGTCGTGATACACTTAGCTGCTTTATAACCCGGTTCAAGTTCATTCCCCGACCAGTGTTGAAATTCTCCATAGTGTAAACGGGCCAATATGGCGACACAATTGTCGGGACACTCGGAGCTCCCATGAGTGACATCCCAACCCTGTATATAGTCCCCACTCCGATCGGCAATCTGGCCGACATCACCCAGCGAGCACTGGACGTGCTGCGCAGCGTCGATCTGGTGGCCGCCGAGGATACCCGGCATACCGGGATCCTGCTCAGCCACTACCAGATCTCGGTACCGACCTTTGCTCTGCACGATCACAACGAGCAGCAAAAGGCGGATGTGCTGATCGCCCGCATCAAGGAGGGCAAGAGCGTGGCCCTGGTCTCCGATGCGGGGACGCCGCTCATCAGCGACCCCGGTTATCACCTGGTCACCCGTTGTCGTGAAGCCGGGGTCAAGGTGGTGCCGCTGCCCGGTCCCTGCGCCGCCATCACGGCGCTGTCCGCCGCCGGGCTGCCCACCGACCGCTTCGCCTTCGAGGGTTTCCTGCCGGCCAAGGCCAAGGGGCGGGATGATCGCCTGCAAGCCGTCATCGAAGACACCCGCTCTCTGGTGTTCTACGAATCGCCGCGCCGGGTGCAGGAGACGGTGGAAGCGATCGCTCGCATCCTTGGTGAGCGCCAGGTGGTGGTGTGCCGCGAGCTGACCAAGACCTTCGAGTCCATCCACGGTCTGCCCGCCTCCGAGATGCTGGCCTGGCTCGGAGAGGACGATAACCGTTGCCGCGGGGAGATCGTGCTGGTGGTCGCCGGTGCCAGCAAGGTGGATGACGAGTTGCCTGCGGAGGCGATCCGCACCCTGGGGCTGCTGGTGGCCGAGCTGCCGCTCAAGAAGGCGGCGGCCCTCACCGCCGAGATCCACGGGGTGAAGAAGAATGCCCTCTACAAGTACGGTCTCGAGCATCATTAATTGCCGTAATCGGGAATTGCCGGTTTACCCCGTCCGCTTCACGAGGCTATAATCCGCGCCTCGGAGTTGGCTGGGCAATCGCTGCTTCGTCGTTGTGTCCCTCGGGACAGACGGGCGGAGGGGAGGAAAGTCCGGGCTTCATAGGGCAGGGTGCCAGGTAACGCCTGGGGGGCGCGAGCCTACGACCAGTGCAACAGAGAGCAGACCGCCGATGGCCCGCAAGGGATCAGGTAAGGGTGAAAGGGTGCGGTAAGAGCGCACCGCGCGACTGGCAACAGTTCGTGGCACGGTAAACTCCACCCGAAGCAAGACCAAATAGGCCCCTATTGGCGCGGCCCGCGTTGGGGGCGGGTAGGTTGCTTGAGCCAGTGAGCGATTGCTGGCCTAGAGGAATGATTGCTACCCGGGGCAACCCGGTACAGAACCCGGCTTACAGGCCGACTCCGACCTAATTCAAATCAAGAGCTTAGCGGTAAAACGCTAGGCTCTTGTCATATGTGGAACAAACTGAGTAACAAAGTGGGGAACATTCCTCACTATCTGACCCGCCGCAATGGCGTTTTCTACGCCTGTTTTCGCCTCCCTACAGCGCTTAGCCAGCGCCCAAAAGTGATCCGTCGATCTCTCCATACCCGTGATGCTGGATTGGCTTGTTTGCGTCTGGCAAAGTGGTTGCCAATCTTTCAGCAGATCAAGGAAATGGCGCAGGTGAAGAGTGAAAAGGAGCTGTTAGAGGATCTTGTCCCTTCTATCCAGCGATTGAATGAGCTGACCGCCCAAGATGAACAGAGTGTGGTCAAGGTGGTGGCTGATCTGAATGCCCCTTTCGAGGATTTCCCAGAAGAAGGACTGTATGCCGAGCAAGATGCCATAGATGACTTTATCGCGCCGTATCTGAAAGAGAAGTTGATTCTCTTGGAAAGTATTGAGACGGAGGACGATGCCGAGCGCATCTTTGCACAATCCCCGCTCTCTGGCCTCGATATCGCTGCTTCTGAGCGGGAAGCCTACAGGGATGAACTTCTTTACATCAAAGCGCGGCTGGCGAAGTTACAGGGGGATTCTGGCCTCTATGAGCTGATGCGTAACCAACTGTTGGAGCGGTATCTCACCCCTGAACTGGTGGCGTATCGTGAATGCGAAGCCGCCAAGGAAGCCCAAGACAAGGTGCTTGCTGTTGTCGCCAGACAAAGTATTGCAGGTGGGGTTAGTCGTGCTCCTGCCATGACCGAAACATCCCTGTTACTGTCTGAATCGTATAAGAAATTTATCAAATTCAAAAAAAATCTAACGGGAAAAATGATTAAGGATTATGACCGTTATCTCGATTTTACGCTGGCGATGTTGGGGGATATTGAAACCCACAACGTCACCAAGCAGGCATTGCGTGAATGTCTTGAGGTCTATCAGCAGATGCCGAAAGGTAATCTTTCGCCCTATAACACCATGAGCATGGCTGAAAAGGTGGATTTGGCAAAAGCAGGAGAAATTGAAAAAGATCATTTGATAGCTGCTAAAACCGCAGGAGAGTTACTCAAATTTTATCAAAGTTTGTTTAGTGCTTTCTTAACAGATGAAAAGGATATGTTCACTACATCTCCCACAACCGGATTGAAAAAGCCACCATCGGAAGATGTGACCTGGGGGGCCTATACCAAGGCTCAGGGGCGCCAGATATACGAGTATTGGCTGGCACAACCTGATAGCCCCATGCGCTGGGTGTTTCTGCTGGTACTATTTACGGGAATGCGCCGTAGCGAAATTGCCAATGTTTCTCGATACTCATTAAAACAGGATCAGGATTCTGGCCGCTATTACCTGTGGATCCAAGAGGGGAAAACCGCTGCTGCAACCCGTCCGGTAACGATAGCGAAAGAGCTTGAGGCACTGGGATTTGTCGAATATCTACGGTCACTTGATGGTGTACTCTATCCAGCGGAAAGGCTGAACGACATTACCGAGAGAGCAAACAAAGTGCGCCAGTTGCTTGAGATTGGTGAGACAGAAGAAAATGGTAAAGGTCGCTTGGTGTTCCATAGTTTCCGGCACTCCTTTGTTACGTTCAAGCAGGCAAAAAATGTGGATTATCATCGTTTGCAACGCTTTGTCGGTCATGAAGGCACAAGAAGTATCACCACGCGCTATACGCACGCTCATATGATCACTGATTACAGCGATATTGCAGATGATCCTTGGTGGTCCAGTTAGGGCGAGATAGAAAATGTTCAGTAAGTATTGAGCCATAACCATTGATCAATGGATGAAATCACAGCATGAAAATACTACACATTGCCCTCGTCATTATCTTAATGTTATCGCCAGCCTACGCTGCATCAACGGCATCAGATGTTCCCCAAGTCATTCAGGCAGCCGAGCAGGGAGATGCTAGGGAAGGTGCGAATAAGTCATATGGCACGAGAGCATTTACTGGTAACCCATTGATATTAAATGACTAAAATTTTCATTTTTTGTTCGTGGGATACTTGTTCGCACCTTCCCTAGTTGGTAAACTACTATCCCTAAGATAATCACATTCAGTGGGAGTTTTTGCTAAGACTGCACCTGAGAATAATATAGGAACTACGAAAATCAGTTTATTGGTTAGCATCGCTATATTCCATCTAAAAAGTCTTCATTTTATCAATTTGGTTGGCGTTGGTAAGTGTTTTTAGCTCAAAAACGTTCATTCGGGCGCCCTGAGCCTCATAGCAGAACTCCATTTTAGATTTTTTTATCTTTAGCTACTTTTGCAATCGTTGCTCGACTGCATTTATACATATCTTCAATCTTGCTATAAGACCATCCCGCAGACAAGGCCAATTGGATCTTTTCGTGAAGTGCCGCATCAATTGGGCGACCCTTATAGCGTCCTTCGGCTTTGGCTTTGGCGATGCCTTGAGCCTGACGGCGGCGGCGGTCGGTGTAGTCTTTGCGAGCAATGGCGGCGAGCATATCGAGCATCATACTGTTTAATGCGTCTAGCATCCGACTGGTGAACTCGTCCCCTGTCGTCATAAGCTGGTGGCTGGTGGGCAAATCCAGCGCCACGATCCGCACTCCTTTAGCCTTGATAATGGCTTTCAGGCTTTCCCAGTCCTCACCGTTAAGGCGGCTGATACGGTCTACCTGTTCCACCAGCAGGCAATCCCCTTGCTGGGCGATATCGAGTAGCCGGAACAACTCGGGACGTTTGAGACTGGCCCCTGATTCATTTTCAACAAACCATCCGGCAATCTGTTGCCCTTGGCTTTGGGCAAACTCGATCAACTGTTCTTTTGCGCGGCTGGCGTCTTGTTCGTCGGTACTGGCTCGCAGGTATCCATAGATCCGGTTACTCATGTTGTCCTCTGGTTTCTTTTATATGGTTTCATAACTATAGTTTACTTTAAGTGGTTTTGTAAGTAAGCAACCAAAGAAAATCAAGATAGAAAACTAGTTTCTTTTAGGTATACCCAATGAAACTGATGAAAACCTGTGCGATATTTCAAAATTTAAAAAAAATTTAACAAAGGGGTTCGTTTGGTTTTGTTAATTGGTGTTGAGCGCTTTCTGAACAGTTATGATGACATCAAGATTTCAGTGAGGGGGAGCGGAAGCGATGTTATTGAGAATTATTATCATGTTGGTCATGGCTACGGTATCGCAGGTGAGCCATTCAACTGCATACAGTCAGTACAACCTGATCCGCGATGAAGTGGTGAAGCAACAGCGCGTCTGTACCTATGAGAACAAGCGCGGTGAGCTTCATGTGATTACCAAACCCAAGGCAAAGCGGTGCGCCAAGTACATAAACACCGACCGCTTGTAGGGATGAACTGTGGTTCAAGGTGTGCAACAATGTGGATTCTTGCCAGCAGACGATAGAGAGCATAAATCTATAACTTGCTGATTTTAAACAACAATCCGCTATTGCTCTGTTGATGTAGAGGACGGCTTACAGGCCGACTCCGACCTCTTTCCTGAAGAGCCTTGCGATTTATCGCAAGGCTCTTTTTATTAACCATAAAGTACTGCCTCGGTTGACTCGTGATATTTACTGTTGGGCTAGCTATGTTTAACAAATGTATTTTATATCAATCTGTTATGTGGAATTTTTCCATGTTCTGAATATCGTGATGGCGCTGGAGAAGCGCGGCCTGCATGGCTGATGTTTATTCGTGCAATTTGTCAGTTTTTTAATTGCTGAAAATTAATCGAGTTGCGGGTAACACAAATAACTTGTGGAAAATCAATTCATTTAATCGGTAGTCTCATCACGCTGCGTCAATATGTTCCCCATGCCCGAGATCCTTGCTTGAAAAGCCCCCTGCTCGTCCTTAAACTTCATGGTGGAGAAAAGTGGATCAAAGTGGTTTTATTGGGCATCTAGCCCCCATAACTCACCTTCGGGGACTGCAATTTGTTGCGTGGCGCTCACGCCATCAGCCTGGACAGCAAGGGGCGGTTGGCGATTCCGACCAAATTTCGTGATTGGCTGCGCGACGAATGCGACGGCCAGCTGGTCTGCACCATCGACATCGCCCATCCCTGTCTGCTGCTTTATCCCCTGAATGAATGGGAAGAGGTGGAGCGCAAGCTGAAGACCCTTTCCAGCACCAACCCGGCGGAACGCCGCCTGCAGCGTCTGCTGCTCGGCCACGCGGCCGAATGCGAACTGGATGGCAATGGCCGTCTGCTGCTCAGCCAGCCGCTGCGCAGCCATGCCGGGCTGGACAAGAAAGTCATGCTGGTGGGCCAGCTCAACAAATTCGAGCTGTGGGATGAAGCCCGCTGGCAACAACAGATCAACGACGACATCCTGGGCCTGCCCGAGGACGACTGGGCAAGTTCACCACGACTACAGGATTTTTCTTTATAAATGACCCAAGCCGCTGAACACATCACAGTGCTGTTGCACGAAGCCGTCGAAGGGCTGGCCATCAAGCCGGACGGTATCTACGTCGACGGTACCTTTGGCCGGGGTGGTCACTCTCGTCTCATTCTCCAGCATCTGGGCCCGAACGGCCGTCTGATCGCCATCGACCGGGATCCCCAGGCCATTGCCGAGGCGGCCAAGATCCAGGATCCCCGTTTCGAGATCGTGCACGGTCCCTTCTCCGGCATCACCCGCTATCTGACCGAGCGCGGCCTGCTGGGCAAGGTCGATGGCTTCCTGCTGGATCTCGGTGTCTCCTCCCCCCAGCTTGACGATGCCGAACGTGGCTTCAGCTTCATGAAGGACGGCCCGCTCGACATGAGGATGGATCCCACCTCCGGTCAGAGCGCCGCCGAGTGGCTGGCCCGTGCCGATGTGGACGACATCGCCTGGGTGCTGAAAACCTTCGGTGAGGAGCGCTTCGCCAAGAAGATTGCTCGCGCCATCGTACACGATCGGGTGACCGAGCCCTATGTGCGCACCCGCCAACTGGCGGAGATGATTTCCCGGGTCAACCCGAGCAAGGAGAAGGGCAAGCACGCGGCGACCCGCAGCTTCCAGGCCATCCGCATCTATATCAACAGCGAGCTGGACGAGATCGAAACCGCCCTCAACGGCGCGCTGGACGTGCTGGCTCCTCACGGCCGTCTCTCCGTCATCAGCTTCCACTCTCTGGAAGATCGGCTGGTGAAACATTTCATTCGCAAGCACGAGAAAGGTCCTGAAGTACCCCACGGCATCCCCCTGACTGAAGCCCAGCTTGCCGGTGGTCGCAAGCTGAAGTCGATCGGCAAGGCGCTCAAGCCTTCCGACCACGAGGTCAATGAAAACACCCGGTCCCGCAGTTCGGTGCTGCGGGTCGCAGAGCGTCTTGCGGAGTAAACGATGAGCGACGTGCGCGTTCACCTCGCCAGGGAGATCGTTGCGGATCTCTGGCGCCACAAGTTGCAGGTCCTGTTGACCGTCGCCGTGCTGGTCACCGCCTTTGCGGTGATCCTGGTGACCAACATGACCCGGGGTCTGACGGCCAAGCAGAACGATCTGATGGCGGAGGAGGACAGGCTCAACATCGAGTGGCGCCACCTCTTGCTGGAACAGGGCACATTGGCTGAGCACTCCCGGGTGGCGAGTCTGGCCATGGACAAGTTGCAGATGGCTCGTCCCCTGGTGACCACTGAAAAGGTAATTACACAACCATGACACGCAAGGCCGCCACCAAGGCTCCGGCAAAGGACAAAGCCAAGGCGAAAGCACCCTCACTCTACCCGTGGCGCTTTCGTACCCTGGTTTTCTTCATCGGCATCGCGTTTGCGGGGCTGATCCTGCGGCTGGCCTGGATCCAGGTGATCGATCCGGACAGACTGCGCCAGGAGGGGGATATGCGCTCCCTGCGCACCACCTCCACCCAGGCGGTGCGCGGCATGATCACGGACCGCAATGGCGAACAGTTGGCGGTATCCGTGCCGGTCGAAGCGGTCTGGGCCGATCCCAAGACGGTGCACGAGTCCGGTGCCATCCACAACGAGCGTGCCTGGCTGGCACTCTCCGCCGTGCTCAAGCTCGACATCAACACCCTCAAGCATCGCATCGCCAACCCGAGCAAGCGCTTCGTCTATCTGCAGCGACAGGTGACGCCTGCGGTGGCCGAGTACATCAAGGGGTTGAAGCTGGGGGGCATCTATCTGCGCCCCGAGGCGCGCCGTTTCTACCCGACCGGCGAGATAAGCTCCCACCTGGTGGGGGTGACCAACATCGATGGCAGCGGCATCGAGGGGATTGAGCGCAGCTACAACGAGTGGCTGACCGCAACCCCTGGCGAGATGCGGGTGCGCAAGGACAGGCAGGGCCGCGTCATCGAGCGCCTGGGCCTGGTGAAAGAGGGCAAGCACGCCAACGATCTGCAACTGAGCATCGATCAGCGGGTGCAGGCGCTGGCCTATCGCGCCCTCAAACGGGCTACCGACGAGAACAAGGCCACCTCCGGCTCCATGGTGATGCTGGATGTGAAGACCGGCGAGGTGCTCGCCATGGTCAACACCCCCTCCTACAACCCGAACAACCGCGGCCAGTACCAGAGTTTCCGGGTGCGAAACCGGGTGGTGACCGATACCTATGAGCCGGGCTCCACGGTCAAGCCATTGATTTTGCTTAGTGCCTTGCAAGCCGGTGTCACCAGCTGGAAGGACTTCATCCCGGGCGGCCCCCTCTTTATCGGGGCCAAGCAGATCCGTGACGTGAGTATCCACAAGGCGACCAACCTGTACGACATCCTGCGCTACTCCTCCAACATCGGCATGTCGCGCATCGCGCTGCGGATGCCGGCCCAGGAGATGATCAATACCCTGAGCATGGTGGGATTCGGCATGGACACCGGCAGCGGCCTGATGGGGGAGAGCAGCGGCATGCTGCCCCAGCGTCGCCGCTGGTCCGACATCGAGCGAGCCACCCTGTCGTTCGGTTATGGTCTGCGAGTGACCCCGCTGCAGCTGGCCTCCGCCTACGCCACCCTGGCCAACAAGGGCAAGCGGGTGCCGCTCTCCATCATCAAGGTGACCAAGCCGCCCAAGGGTGAGCAGGTCATCGATCACAACAACGCCGCTGCCATGTTGCAGGCGCTGGAGTACGTGGTCAGCAATGCCATTCCCAAGGCCCAGATCCCCGGTTATCGGGTCGGTGGCAAGAGTGGTACCGCCAAGGTGGCCGTGGCTGGGGGCTATGGCAAGGACTACATGGCCTGGTTTGCCGGTTTCGCGCCAGCCAGCAATCCCCGTTTCGTCATGGTGGTGGTGATCAACGAGCCCAAGGGGGATGCCTACTACGGCGGTGCCGTGGCGACCCCGCCCTTTGCGGAGGCCATGGGAGGCGTGTTGCAGCTCTTCAACATCCGTCCCGATGCGATCCCGCCCGAGGTGCCCGCCAAGCTTGCCCGCACGGAGGCCAACAATGGCGCACCGCGTACTTGACGGGCATCCGGTTTTTTCCATCGGCCCCGCTGCTGTCGGGGCGTTTTCCATGGCGTGTACGAGCGCCCGCATTCCCGCATTTTCGGAGGCTTCCCATGCCGCCCCGCACACTTGATCAACTGATGAGCCGCTTCGGCATCGATGCCCCGGCGCTTTCCCTCAACGATCTCCAGCTCGACAGCCGGCGGGTCGGTCCCGGCTCGCTCTTCGTGGCGATTCGTGGCCATCAGGTGGATGGCAGGCGCTTCATCGAACAGGCGGTGGCTCAGGGAGCGACCGCCGTGCTGTTTGAGGAGGACGGAGAATTCGTCCCTCCGGCGACCCAGATCCCCTGCATCGGCATGAGGGATCTTCCCGCTCGTCTCTCCGAGCTGGCCGGCCATTTCTACGGTCACCCTGCGCAAAAGTTGCAACTGGTGGGCATCACGGGCACCAACGGCAAGAGCACCACGGCCCTGCTGGTGGCCAACTGGCGCACCCTGCTGGGGGGCAAGGCCGGGGTCATGGGCACCATAGGCAACGGTCTGTTTGGCGAGCTCATCGAAGCAGAGAACACCACGGGCAGCGCGGTCCAGGTGCAGGCCAATCTGGCCGCCTTGCAGCAGCAGGGGGCCGATCTGGTGGCGATGGAGGTCTCCAGCCACGGTCTAGTGCAGCATCGCGTGGCGGCCCTGCCGTTTGCCTCGGCAGTCTTCACCAACCTGAGCCGGGATCATCTGGACTATCACGGCACCATGGAGGCCTATGCCGCCGCCAAGGAGGAGCTGCTGAAGCTGGTGGATGAGCCTTGCGCCGTCATCAACGCCGATGACCATCTGGGACGGCAATGGCTGGCGACCTATCCCGGTGCAGTGGCCTTCGGGGTTCATGGTCCGATTGAAAACCATGCCGGACGACAACTGACGGCGCAGGATCCCCACTTCCACCAACAAGGTTTTGATACGCGCATTAACTCCAGCTGGGGGAATGGTGTATTATCCGCCCCCTTGCTCGGCCGCTTCAACGTCAGCAACGTGCTGGGCGCCATGGGTGCCATGCTGGTGCTCGGCTACGACTTCGATGACCTGCTGGCGACGGCCCCCAGACTGCAACCGGTGACCGGTCGCATGGAGTGCTTCGGCGGTGGCGATGCGCCGCTCGCCGTGGTCGATTACGCCCACACCCCGGATGCGCTGGAGAAGGCATTGCAGGCCCTGCGGGTGCACTGTCACGGCCGGCTCTGGTGCCTGGTGGGATGCGGCGGCGACAGGGATCGCGGCAAGCGTCCCATGATGGCTGCCATGGCGGAGCAGCATGCGGACTGCGTGATCCTGACCGACGACAATCCCCGTACCGAGGAGCCGGCCCGGATAATGGCCGACATGGTGGCGGGTCTTCGCGATCCCGGCGCCGTGCAGATCGAGCACGACAGGACCAAGGCAATCCAGTTGGCACTGAGCCAAGCGAGCAAAGACGACATCATCCTGGTGGCCGGCAAAGGCCACGAGGATTATCAGATCATTGGAACCGACAAGCGGCACTACAGCGATAGGGAAACCGTCGCAGCCGCCTTGCACACATTAATGGAGTCATTCAAATGATGACCCTCAGGCTTGCCGACCTGGCGCAGGTGCTCGATGCCCGTCTGATCGGGGGCGACCATGAGATCACGGCGGTCAGCACCGACACCCGTACTCTGGGCGCGGGGGCGCTGTTCGTGGCCCTGCGCGGCGAGCGTTTCGACGCCCACGATTTCTGCGACCAGGCGGTTGCCGCCGGCGCCAGTGCCCTGCTGGTGGAGCGCGAATTGCCGCTGGCCATTCCACAACTGGTGGTGGGCGACACCCTCAAGGGGCTTGGGCGTCTGGGCAGGCTGGTGCGCGAGCGCATCAATCCGAAAGTGCTCGCCATCACCGGCAGCTGTGGCAAAACCACGGTGAAGGAGATGGCGACGGCCATCCTGCGTTGTGAAGGGGAGGTGCTGGCGACCGCCGGCAACTTCAACAACGAGGTGGGGGTGCCGCTGACCCTGCTGCGCCTCGAGCCGCAACACCAGTTCGCGGTGATGGAGCTGGGAGCCAACCACCCGGGCGAGATCGCCTGGACCACGTCGCTCGCCAGACCCGACGCCGCCATCATCAACAACGTCGCTGCCGCGCACCTGGAAGGCTTTGGCTCCCTGGAAGGGGTGTTCCATGCCAAGAGCGAAATCTTCGAAGGGTTAGGCGAGGGCGGCACCGCCATCGTCAATGCCGACAACGAGTTCTGGCCGAAGTGGCGTGAAAAGGGCATCCACTGCGCCTTCTCCCTTGAGGATCCGCGTCAGCCGTTCCACGCCCGCGACATCGTGCTCAACGAGCAGGGTTGTGCCGGGTTCGTGATGGTGACGCCCCAGGGAGAAGTGAATCTGACCCTGGCCATTCCGGGTCGCCACAACGTGGCCAACGCCCTGGCTGCTGCCGCCGGTACCCTGGCCCTGGGCGCATCGCTTGCGTCCGTCAAGGCGGGGCTGGAGCAGATGGCGCCGGTCAAGGGCCGTTTCTGCGTGCAACGCTGGGGTGGCCTCACTCTGGTGGATGACACCTACAACGCCAGCGTGGAGTCCGTGCTGGCGGGTATCGATGCCCTGACCGCCATGAACGGCTACAAGGTGCTGGTATTCGGTGACATGAAAGAGTTGGGTGAGGAGTCCGCCGCGCAGCATGCCCGGGTCGGACACCACGCCCGTGAGCAGGGCCTCGATGCCGTGCTGACCGTAGGGGAACAGAGTCGCCACACCGCAGATGCCGCGGCTGGCCGACATTTCGATAACAAGGCGTCGTTGTTTGAAGTGCTTGCGCAAATGATAAATACACATCAAGAAATCGCGATCTTGGTCAAGGGTGCCCGCGGCTCCCACATGGAAGATATCGTCGAGATGGTCAAGGGCCATCAGGAGTCAGCCACATGCTAGTCTGGCTGGCGGAACTGCTCACCCCGCACTTCACCTTCTTCAACGTCTTCTCCTACCTGACGTTTCGCGCCATCTTGTCGATCATCACCGGTCTGGTGGTGGCGCTCTGGATGGGGCCGCGCCTCATCCGTCGCCTGCAGATCATGAAGTTCGGCCAGGTGATCCGCAACGACGGTCCCGAATCCCACCTCAGCAAGAAGGGCACCCCGACCATGGGCGGCCTGATGATCATTGCAGCCATTTTCACTTCTGTGCTGCTCTGGTGCCGCCTCGACAACCCCTATGTCTGGCTGGTGCTGTTCGTGCTGGGGGCCTATGGCGCCATCGGTTTTGCCGATGACTATCTCAAGGTGGTGCGCAAGAACACCGATGGCCTCATCGCCCGCTGGAAGTACTTCTGGCAGTCCGCGGTCGCGCTGGGTGTGGCAGTCTTCCTCTACGCCACGGCCACCCACGATGGTCAGACCCAGCTGGTGGTCCCCTTCCTCAAGGATGTGATGCCCCAGCTCGGCCTGATGTTCATCCTGCTGACCTACTTCGTCATCGTCGGTACCTCCAACGCGGTCAACCTGACCGATGGCCTGGATGGCCTCGCCATCATGCCCACCGTGATGGTGGCGGGGGGCTTCGCCCTGATCGCTTGGGCGACCGGTAACGTCAACTTCGCGAACTACCTGCACATTCCCTACGTGCCCTACACCTCCGAACTGGTGATCGTCTGTACCGCCATCGTGGGCGCGGGCCTGGGCTTCCTCTGGTTCAACACCTACCCGGCCCAGGTCTTCATGGGGGACGTGGGTTCCCTGGCCCTGGGCGGCGCGCTCGGTACCATCGCGGTGCTGGTGCGCCAGGAGTTCCTGCTGGTGATCATGGGGGGCGTCTTCGTGATGGAGACCGTCTCGGTGATCCTGCAGGTCGGATCCTACAAACTGCGCGGCGTGCGGATCTTCCGCATGGCCCCCATCCATCACCACTATGAGAAGAAGGGCTGGCCGGAGCCGCGTGTCATCGTGCGCTTCTGGATCATCACCCTCATGCTGGTGCTGCTTGGCCTCGCCACCCTGAAGGTGAGGTAAGCCATGGTCATCATCATCGGACTCGGCAAAACCGGACTCTCCTGCGTCGATTACTTCCTCGACCGCGGCGTCACGCCGCTGGTGATGGACACCCGTACCAATCCGCCGGGCAAGGACGAGCTTCCCCCCGAGGTGGAGCTCATCCACGGGTTGGACGCTGAGCGGCTCAAGCAGGCGCACATGATAGTGGCGAGCCCGGGCATCGCCCTGGCGACTCCGGAGTTGAAGGCCGCCGCCGAGTTCGGGGTGCGCATCGTCGGTGACATCGAACTGTTCGTGCGTGAAACCCAGACGCCCGTCATCGCCATCACCGGTTCCAACGGCAAGAGCACGGTCACCACGCTAGTGGGTGAGATGATCGCCGAGGCGGGGCTCAAGGTCGGTGTGGGGGGCAATATCGGCACCCCGGCGCTGTCGCTCCTCAAGCAGCCCATGGATCTCTGCGTGCTGGAGCTCTCCAGCTTCCAGCTCGAGACCACCTACAGCCTGCGGGCCGCCGCCTCCGTGGTCCTGAACCTCAGTGAAGATCATATGGATCGCTATGCCGGCATGGCGGATTACCGCGCCGCCAAGATGGAGATCCATCAGCACTCCCAGCACATCCTGATCAATCGCGACGATCCCCAGACCCTGCCCGATGTGGGTCAGGTGTGGCAGAGTTTCGGCCTCGACTGCAACGGCTACGGTCGCTGCGAGCTGGAGGGCCGTCACTGGCTGACCTTGCACGGCGAGCCGCTCCTGGCGGTGGACGAGATGAAGATAGTGGGTGCCCACAACCAGGCCAATGCCCTGGCGGCCATGGCCCTGTGCGATGCGGTGGGCATTCCCCGCGAGGCACAACTTGCCGTGCTGCGCCGCTTTGAAGGCCTGCCTCACCGTGCCCGCTTCGTGCGGGAGGTAAATGGGGTGCGCTGGATCAACGACTCCAAGGCCACCAACGTGGGGGCGACCCTGGCCGCCGTGGCCGGGGTGCGTGAAGCGGTAAAGGGCCGCCTGCTGCTGCTGGCCGGTGGCCAGGGCAAGGGGCAGGACTTCGGCCCGGTGCAGGCCCTGCTCGGCAGCCAGATCGATCACATGTACTGCTTTGGTCAGGATGCCGAGGTGCTGCTGGCCCTGGGCGAACAGACCGAGCGAGTTGCCGATCTTGACGCTGCTGTCGCCAAGGCGGCGACCGACGCCAAGCCTGGTGACTGGGTGCTGCTGGCGCCGGCCTGCGCCAGCCTCGATCAGTTCAAGTCTTTCGAAGCGCGCGGTGATCGTTTCACCGAACTGGTGATGGGCTTATGAACGCCCTGCGTGTGGTTGCGGGATTCTTGCAGCGCTGGTTGCTACCGGCGCGCCCCGCTGGTCTCTACGATCGGCAACTGGTGGTGCTGGCCCTCGCCCTGATTGGCGTCGGGCTGGTGATAGTGGCGTCCGCTTCCATCCCTGAGGGGATCGCCATCAACAACGATCCCTTCATGTTCGTGAAGCGCCACGGCATGTTCCTGGTGATGGCGCTGGGTATCTCCTGGTTCGTGTTGCAGGTGCCTATGGCACGCTGGCAGCAGTACAACGGCCCCATGTTGTTGCTGGCCATCGTGCTGCTGGTGATGGTGTTGCTGGTGGGCCGCAGCGTCAACGGTTCGGTACGCTGGCTGCCGCTTGGCCCCTTCAACTTGCAGCCGGCTGAGTTCGGCAAGTTGGCACTGTTCGTCTATCTGTCGGGCTATCTGGTGCGCCGCCAGAGCGAGGTGCGCGAGCGCTTCATCGGTTTCATGAAACCCATGGCGGTGCTGTTCGTGGTGGCCATCCTGCTGCTGGCCCAGCCGGATCTCGGGTCAGTGGTGGTGATGTTCGTCACCTCCCTCGGGATGCTGTTCCTGGCCGGAGCCCGGCTGGTGCAGTTCATCGGTCTCATCCTGGTGGGGGTGAGCGCAGTGGTGACCCTGATCATCGCGGAGCCCTACCGGATGCGGCGGGTGACCTCTTTCCTCGACCCCTGGGCCGATCCCTTTGGCAGCGGCTATCAGCTGACCCAGTCCCTGATGGCCTTTGGTCGGGGGAGCTGGTTTGGCGAGGGGCTCGGCAACTCCATCCAGAAGATGGAGTACCTGCCGGAGGCCCACACGGACTTCGTGTTCGCCATTCTGGGCGAAGAGCTGGGCTACGTGGGGGTGCTTGGCGCACTCTTCCTGATTTTTGCGCTGGCGGTGAAGGCGCTCAAGCTGGGTCACCAGGCGCTGGTGGCCGAGCGGCTCTATGAAGGTTATCTGGCCATCGGCATCGGCATCTGGTTCAGCTTCCAGACTTTCGTCAACGTCGGTGCCGCCAGCGGCATGATGCCTACCAAGGGGCTGACCCTGCCGCTGGTCAGTTATGGCGGCTCCAGTCTCATCATCATGATGGTGGCGGTGAGCATGTTGATTCGTATCGATTTCGAGTTGCGCCAGGCAAGTGCCCAGGCGCGCGTGCGGGAGGTTGCGTGAGCAAGACGTTACTGGTGATGGCGGGTGGTACCGGGGGCCATGTGTTCCCCGGCCTGGCTGTCGCCGATCGCCTCAAGGCCCAGGGCTGGACCATCCACTGGCTCGGCACTGCCGACCGGATGGAGGCGGAGCTGGTGCCTGCCCATGGTTATCCCATCTCCTTCATCGACATCCAGGGGGTGCGTGGCAACGGCATCAAGCGTCTGCTCGCGGCGCCCTACCGTGTCATCAAATCCGTGCTGCAGGCCCGCCAGGTGCTCAAGACCATCCAGCCCGATGTGGTGCTGGGCATGGGGGGCTTCGCCTCCGGCCCGGGTGGCGTGGCCGCCTGGCTGTCCGGCATTCCGCTGCTGCTGCACGAGCAGAATGCCGCCGCCGGCCTGACCAACAAGCTGCTGGCCCGTATCGCCAGGCGGGTGCTGATGGCCTTCCCTGGTGCCTTCGCCCCCAATGCCCGCACCGCCGTGGTGGGCAACCCGGTGCGCCCCGAGGTGGTGGCGCTGCCGGATCCCCAACTGCGCAGCAGCAGCGATCCTCTGCGCCTGCTTGTGGTCGGTGGCAGCCTGGGGGCCCGGGTCCTCAACGAGCAGGTGCCTCCTGCGGTTGCAGCTGCCGGTGTGCCCATCGAGGTACGTCACCAGTGCGGCAAGGGCAATGGGGAGGCCGTGGCTGCTTCCTATGCCGGGCTGGGGGTCGAGGCCGAGGTGAGTGAATTTATCAAGGACATGGCGGATGCCTATGCCTGGGCGGACCTGGTGGTGTGCCGCGCCGGCGCATTGACCGTCTCCGAAGTGGCCGCTGCCGGTGTGGCCGCCATCTTCGTGCCCCTGCCCCATGCGGTGGACGATCACCAGACCCGCAACGCCCTGACCCTGGTCGACGGCGGTGCGGCCGAGTTCCTGCCCCAGTCCGAGCTGACGCCGGCGGCGCTGGCGTCGCGCCTCTCCTGGCTCGCCGGGCGCAGGGAAACCCTGCTGAACATGGCCCAGGCCGCGCGCCGGGTCGCCATCATCGATGCCGCCGAACGGGTTGCCGATGAGTGCAAACGGCTCGCCACCGGCTGAGCCAAACGAGATGGAAGGCGAAGATGTGCCGCCAAGGCCCCGCTTCTGTCTTCGAACTGATGAATGTCGCCGAATGAAAATGGCCTGTGGCCGCGAATTGAGAAAGAACTATGACCAAGGTTGAACTGGCAAAACTGCGTACCGTTATCCCCGAAATGCGCCGCGTGCGTCGCATCCACTTCATCGGCATCGGTGGCGCCGGTATGGGCGGTATTGCGGAAGTGCTTGCCAATGAAGGGTATCAGGTGACCGGCTCGGATCTGGCCCGCAACGGGGTGACCGAACGCCTGGCCTCTTTGGGCGCACACATCTTTGTCGGTCACAGTGCCGAGCATGTGGACGGTGCCAGCGTGGTGGTGGTTTCCACCGCCATCAAGCAGGACAACCCCGAGCTGCTGGCTGCCCGCGAGCTGCGTATTCCCGTGGTGCGCCGCGCCGAAATGCTGGCTGAGCTGATGCGCTTCCGTCACGGTATCGCCATCGCCGGGACCCACGGCAAGACCACCACCACCAGTCTGGTGGCGAGCATCTATGCCGAGGCGGATCGCGACCCTACCTTCGTCATCGGCGGTCTGCTCAACAGCGCCGGCACCAATGCCCGCCTGGGCAGCAGCCGTTATCTGATTGCCGAGGCGGACGAGAGCGACGCCTCCTTCCTGCATCTGCAACCCATGGTCTCCATCGTGACCAATATCGAAGCGGATCACATGGACACCTATGGCGGCGATTTCTCCAGGTTGAAGGCCACCTTCATCGATTTCCTGCACAATCTGCCGTTCTACGGCCTGGCCGTGGTGTGCGTGGATGACCCCGTGATCCGCGGCATGCTGCCGGAGATCGCCCGTCCCACCCTCACCTACGGTCTGAGCGATGATGCCGATGTGCAGGTGCTGGACTTCGTGCAGACCAGCAATCGCAGCCGTTTCCGGGTGCGCCGTGCGGGGGCGGGTGAGCTGGAGGTGACCCTGAATCTGCCGGGCATCCACAACGCCCTCAACGCCGCCGCCGCCATCGCGGTGGCAACCGAAGACGGCATCGGCGACGAGGCCATCATCCAGGCACTTTCCAAGTTTGAAGGGGTGGGGCGCCGCTTCCAGCAATATGGCGAGTTTGAAACCGGCCGTGGCAAGGCCATGCTGGTGGACGATTACGGTCATCACCCGAGCGAAGTGAAGGTGACCATCAACGCCGCTCGCGCCGGCTGGCCCGAGAAGCGGCTGGTGATGGTGTTCCAGCCGCACCGCTACAGCCGGACCCGGGATCTCTACGAAGATTTCGCGGATGTGCTTTCCAAGGTGGACGTGCTGGTGATGCTGGAGGTCTATGCCGCCGGTGAGGAGCCCATTCCCGGTGCCGATGGCCGTGCCTTGTGCCGTTCCATCCGCTCCCGCGGCACCCTGGAGCCCATCTTTGTCGCAACGCCGGACGATGTGCCCGCGGTGCTGGCCGACCTGATTGGCGAGGGGGATCTGGTATTGACCCAGGGGGCGGGGAACGTCGGTGCACTGGCCCGTCGTCTCGGCGAGATGAAATTGAGCGTGGATAGCATGAAATCCGGTGCCTGAGGGCCCAATGAGTATTTTGACCGCCAAGCCGAGGCCTATATAATGGCGAACCGGTCTGCAAGTGGCCGGCATGGCGCGTTTTACGGGGATCGATCGGGTGGAGGCAAGGGCACAAGGGCGCACCAAGGGGGGCTTCATCGCCGGGGTGGCATTTTTCATCCTGGTCATGTGGGGGCTCTACCAGACTGCGCTGGATGTTAAAGACTGGCTGACGGATGCCAGTCGGTTGCCCATGAGCGAGCTGTTGCTGCAGGGGCAACACGAATATTTGAAGGCCGATGAGTTGCGTGCTGCCGTGCTGGATGGTGCCGAACTTCGCAACTTCTTCGAGCTGGATGTGAACGAATTGCAGGCGCGTCTGAACGCTCTGCCCTGGGTGGCCCAGGTCTCGGTACGAAAGAAGTGGCCGAACAAGATCAAGGTCTATCTCACGGAACAGGATGTGGCGGCTCGCTGGAACGGCAACCGCTTCGTCAACACCAAGGGTGAGGTATTCAGTGCCCCGGACAGGGTGAAGAAGCCCCTGATGCAGTTGTCCGGGCCCGATGATCAGGCCGCCAAGGTGCTGGAAGCCAGCCATCAGTACGAAACGCTGCTGGCGGCCAAGGGATACAAGTTGCTGGGGGTGAATCTGACCCCCCGCCATGCCTGGGAACTGACCCTGGATGGCAACATTCAGCTGTTTGTGGGGCGCTCGGATATCGCGCTTCGTCTGCAGCGGTTTATCGATGCCTTTCCGGTCATCGAGCCCCGTGAGCGGGTTGCTTACGTGGATCTTCGATACGACACCGGGATGGCAGTTGGCTGGAAGAAAAGCGAAGAGAAAGTGAATGACCAACACCGCAGATAGAAATTTGATTGTCGGACTGGATATCGGCACGACCAAGGTGGCGGTACTGGTTGGCGAAGTATTGCCTGATGGCGAACTCAATGTCATCGGCATGGGCAGCCACGCTTCTCGCGGGATGGAGAAGGGCGGGGTCAATGACCTCGACTCCGTGGTCAAGTCCCTGCGCCGCGCGGTGGAAGAGGCCGAGATGATGGCAGACTGCCAGATCAGTTCCGTCTATCTGGGGCTGTCCGGCAAGCACATCGATTGCCGCAACGAGACCGGCATGGTGCCCATCTCCGACGAAGAGGTGACCCAGGAGGATGTGGACAACGTCATCCACACCGCCAAGTCGGTGCGGTTGTCTGACGAGCTCCGGGTGCTGCACGTGCTGCCTCAGGAGTTCGCCATCGACTATCAGGAAGGGATCAAGAACCCGGTCGGCCTCTCCGGCGTGCGGATGGCAGCCAAGGTGCATCTCATCACCTGCCACAACGACATGGCGCGCAACATCGAGAAGTGTGTGGAGAAGGTGGGTCTGCGGGTGGATCAGCTGATCTTCTCCGCCCTGGCCTCCAGCTACGCCGTGCTGACCGAAGACGAGAAGGAGCTTGGTGTCTGCGTGGTGGACATCGGTGGTGGCACCATGGACATGTCGCTCTTTACCGGCGGCGCCCTGCGCCACACCAAGGTGATTCCCTATGCGGGCAGCACGGTGACCAGCGACATCGCCTATGCCTTCGGCACGCCGCCGCTGGATGCGGAGGCGATCAAGGTGCGCTATGGCTGTGCCCTCGGCCGCCTGGTCAGCAAGGAAGACAATATCGAAGTGCCCAGTGTCGGCGGTCGCCCGGCGCGCAGCCTGCAACGGCAGACACTGGCGGAAGTGATTGAACCCCGTTACACCGAGTTGCTCTCCATGGTGAATGACGAGCTGGTGCGGGTGCAGAGCGAATTGAAGGCACAGGGGGTCAAGCATCAGCTGGCCGCCGGTGTGGTCTTGACCGGTGGCGCGGCCCAGATCGAAGGCATTGTGGAGTGCGCAGAGCAGATCTTCCAGAGCCAGGTCCGGGTGGGCGAGCCCATGAATATCCGGGGATTGAGTGACTACGTACAGGCACCGGTGTACTCGACTGCGGTCGGGTTGTTGCAGTACGGCCGCACCAACCAATCCACCGGCAGTAACAAGGAATATGCCGCCAAGGCAAGCGTAGGTGGGCTGGTCAAACGGGTCAGCAACTGGTTGCGTGGCGAGTTCTAAAGATTTTGCTGAGTCAGGCAAATAAAGCGGAGAGACAACATGTTTGAATTTATGGATAGCCACACTGACGAAGCCGTCATCAAGGTGATAGGTGTGGGTGGCGGCGGCGGCAACGCAGTCGAGCACATGGTTCGTCAAAACATCGAAGGGGTCGAGTTCATCACCGTGAACACCGACGCCCAGGCACTGCGCAACTCCAGTGCCAATACCACCTTGCAGATCGGCGGTGGCATCACCAAGGGTCTGGGTGCCGGGGCCAACCCGGAAGTGGGTCGTGACGCCGCCATGGAAGACAGGGAAGCGCTGCGCGAGCTGCTGACCGGTTCCGACATGGTGTTCATCGCTGCCGGCATGGGTGGTGGTACTGGTACAGGTGCTGCCCCGATCGTGGCCGAAGTGGCCCGCGAGATGGGTATCCTGACCGTTGCCGTCGTGACCAAGCCGTTCTCCTTCGAAGGGAAGAAGCGGATGGGCTTCGCCGCTCACGGCATCGAAGAGCTCTCCAAGAACGTCGACTCACTGATCACCATCCCCAACGACAAGTTGCTGAAGGTGCTGGGCCGTGGCATCTCCCTGCTGGACGCCTTCAAGGCGGCCAACGACGTGCTGCTGGGTGCAGTACAGGGCATCGCCGAGCTGATCACCCGCCCGGGCCTCATCAACGTCGACTTCGCGGACGTGCGTACCGTGATGCGCGAGATGGGTACCGCCATGATGGGTACCGGCTCCGCCTCCGGTGACGACCGTGCCGAAGAAGCGGCCGAGAAGGCCATCTCCAGCCCGCTGCTGGAAGACGTGGATCTGGCCGGTGCCCGCGGCATCCTGGTCAACATCACTGCTGGCATGGACATGACCATCGAAGAGTTCGAGACCGTGGGTAACGCGGTCAAGGCCTTCGCGTCCGAGAACGCTACCGTGGTGGTGGGTACCGTAATCGACCCGGAAATGCACGACGAACTGCGCGTTACCGTAGTGGCGACCGGTATCGGTGCCGAGCGCAAGCCCGACATCACTCTGGTGAAGAACAACATGGTTCAAGAGCGTCCGGCCCGTCAGCCCCTGATCAGCGAAGCCCTGCAGTCTCGCGTGATGGAAGAGGCCCCGGCCAAGGTGGTGAACGCCGAGCCGCAAGCTCGTCGCGAACCGGATTATCTCGATATTCCTGCGTTCCTGCGCAAGCAGGCAGACTAAGCCTCTGATGGCTCTGGTTTGTTTGTTGCTTAAGGATTGTGCTAAGATGGCCCGGCAACGACCATCTGGTCAGGAATTTGAGCTGTTAAAGCGGATACGCCCATGATTAGACAAAGAACCTTGAAAACGAGTGTCCAGGCCACCGGTGTCGGCCTGCATTCGGGCCGGAAAGTCACAATGACGTTCCGTCCGGCGCCTGTTAACACAGGGATCGTTTACTTGCGTACCGATCTGAATCCTGTGGTAGAGCTGCCAGCCAATGCCGATCAGGTGCGCGATACCGTGCTTTGTACCGCACTGGTGAACGAAGCCGGTGTTCGCGTGTCGACCATCGAACATCTGTCTGCCGCTCTGGCCGGGATGGGGATCGACAACCTCTATGTCGAGGTTGATGCCCCCGAGATCCCGGTAATGGACGGCAGTGCGCATCCGTTCATCTATCTGCTGCAGGAAGTGGGTATTCGTGAACAGAACGCGCCGAAGCAGTTCGTGCGGATCAAGCAGAGCATCCGGGTTGAAGACGGCGACAAGTGGGCGGAATTCCACCCCTATCGCAACGGCTTCAAGATGGATCTCGAGATCGATTTCCAGCATCCGGTGTTTGAAGGCCGCAACCAGCGTTGCGTGCTGGACTTCTCCGGCAGCTCCTTCGTGAAAGAGATCAGCCGTGCCCGTACCTTCGGCTTCATGCGTGACATCGAGTACCTGCGTTCCCAGAACCTGGCACTGGGCGGCAGCCTGGAAAACGCCGTGGTGCTGGATGACTACCGGGTGCTGAACGAAGATGGTCTGCGCTACGAAGACGAGTTCGTGAAGCACAAGATGCTGGATGCCATCGGCGATCTGTACATGTGCAATCGCAGTATCATCGGTGAATTCCGTGCCTACAAGACGGGCCATGCCCTGAACAACAAGCTGCTGCGTGCCCTGCTGGCCCAGCAGGAGGCCTGGGAACTGGTGACCTTCGAGGGTGAGGGCGACAAAGCGCCTATCGCTTACTACGACAACGGTCTGGTTCTGGCCTGATAGCTGTGCAACAGGACGTCGGTCATCTCTCCGCACCGACGTCCTGTCATTTGTTTATTCCATCCTTTAATACCGATTATCTCCCGGTTTTATTGCCCGTGCAGGCCCTTGGCCTCACCTGACCGAGAAGACAGATTTCTATGAGTATTACCCTGATCCTCCACGGTAAGCAGCGCCGCAGGTTGCACTTACCCAAACAACGTCTGGCCTGGGTCGGCGGTATTATCTTCACTGTATTGGCCTTGGGGGGCGGCTGGCTCTGGCAGAGCTGGCAGCAGAAAATGGAGGCGCTGGAAGTGGCGCTGACCCTGGCGCAGCAGCAAAAATCCACGCAAGGGGCCGATGAAGCCCGCGAACAGCTTGCCATGCTGGCCGCCCAGGTGGGCACCATGCAGGGACAACTTGGTCGCCTCAACGCCCTCGGCGAGCGCCTGACCGAGAAGGCGGACCTCGATCCCGAGGAGTTCAACTTCAAGGAGCTGCCCCCCATGGGCGGCCCTTCCTACGATGCAGACCTGGAAGTCAGCCTGGGTGAACTGCAAGATTCCATGGAACACCTCAGCCGTCAGCTCAGCAGCCGCGAAGAACAGCTGTCGGTACTTGAATCCTTCATCATGAACCACCATATCACCGATGCGGGTTTCATCCCCGGCTCACCGGTCAAGCAGGAGCGTGTCTGGATCTCCTCCGGTTTCGGTGGGCGGGTCGATCCGTTCAACGGTCGCGCCAAGATGCACAAAGGGGTGGATTTCCGTGGCAAGCCCGGCACGCCCATCCTGGCGACCGGCAAGGGGATCGTCAGCTGGGCTGGCCGTCACCCTGAATTTGGCAACATGGTGGAAATCGACCATGGCAATGGTCTGGTCACCCGCTATGCCCACAATTCCAAGTTACTGGTGGATGTGGGCACCCTGGTCGATGAGGGCCAGAAGATTGCCCTGATGGGGCGAACCGGTCGTGCAACCGGAGTTCATTTGCATTACGAAGTGTTGAAAGATGGTCGTCAGGTCAACCCCGCGCGCTTTCTGAATGCCAGACGGGGTTAGGTTTTTTCTTCAGGTTCCAGTGACGGAACGCTTATATAACCAAAACAGTTGGTACCCATGATTAGCACACTGCTCACCAAGATTATCGGCAGCCGGAACGACAGAACGCTCAAGGCTTTGCGCAAAATTGTAAAACAGATCAATGCGATGGAGCCTCAGTTCGAGGCACTGTCCGACAGCGAGCTGCAGGCCAAGACCGCCGAGTATCGCCAGCGCCTGGAGCAGGGTGAGACCCTGGAGCAGTTGCTGCCGGAGGCCTTCGCCACCGTGCGTGAAGCCTCCCGCCGGGTGTTCGGCATGCGCCACTTCGACGTCCAGCTGATCGGCGGCATGGTGCTGAACTCCAACCGTATCGCCGAGATGAAGACGGGTGAAGGCAAGACCCTCACCGCGACCCTGCCGGCCTACCTGAACGCCCTGACCGGCCGCGGTGTGCACGTCGTGACGGTGAACGACTATCTGGCCAAGCGTGATGCGGAAGCCAACCGCCCGCTGTTCGCCTTCCTCGGCATGACGGTGGACTGCAACGTGCCCGGCATGGATGCATCCCAGAAGCGCGATGCCTACGCTGCCGACATCACCTACGGTACCAACAACGAATTCGGTTTCGACTACCTGCGCGACAACATGGCATTCTCGCCGGAGCAGCGCGTACAGCGTCCGCTCAACTACGCGCTGGTGGATGAGGTGGACTCGGTGCTCATCGATGAAGCCCGCACCCCGCTCATCATCTCCGGTCCGGCGGAAGACAGCTCCGCCATGTACACCCAGATCAACAAGTTGATCCCGCTGCTGGTCAAGCAGGACAAGGAAGACTCCGAGGAGTACACCGGCGACGGTCACTACACGGTGGACGAGAAGAACCGCCAGGCGCTGCTGACCGAAAACGGCCAGATCTTCGTGGAAGAGCTGCTCAAGAAAGAGGGACTGCTGGCCGAGGATGACTCCCTGTTCTCCGCCACCAATATCAGCCTGCTGCATCACGTCAATGCCGGCCTGCGCGCGCACACCCTGTTCGAGCGCAACGTCGACTATATCGTCCAGAAGGACGAGATCGTCATCGTCGACGAGCACACCGGCCGCACCATGCCGGGTCGTCGCTGGTCAGACGGTCTGCACCAGGCGGTCGAGGCGAAGGAAGGGGTCAAGATCCAGAACGAGAACCAGACCCTGGCCTCCATCACCTTCCAGAACTACTTCCGTCTGTACGACAAGCTGGCGGGCATGACCGGTACTGCGGATACCGAAGCCTTTGAATTCCAGCAGATCTATGGCCTGGATACCGTGGTCATCCCGACCAACAAGCCGATGGTGCGCAAGGACATGGGCGATCTCGTCTACCTGACCGCCCAGGAGAAATACGCGGCCATCGTGCAGGACATTCGCGAGTGCGTGAAGCGCGGCCAGCCCGTGCTGGTCGGTACCGTCTCCATCGAGAACTCCGAGCTGCTCTCCGGCATCCTGACCAAGGAAAATATCCCGCACAAGGTACTGAACGCCAAGTTCCATGCCATGGAAGCGGAGATCGTCGCCCAGGCCGGCCAGACCGGCGCTGTCACCATCGCCACCAACATGGCCGGTCGTGGTACCGACATCGTGCTGGGTGGCAACTGGCAGGCGGAGATCGCCCAGCTGGAAAACCCGTCAAGCGAGCAGATTGCCGAGCTGAAAGCGGCCTGGCAGGTGCGTCATGACGAAGTACTGGCGGCCGGTGGTCTGCATATCATCGGTACCGAGCGTCACGAATCCCGCCGTATCGACAACCAGCTGCGCGGCCGTTCCGGTCGTCAGGGTGATCCGGGTTCCTCCCGCTTCTACCTCTCCATGGAAGATACCCTGATGCGGATCTTCGCCTCCGACCGCGTGACCGGCATGATGAAGAAGCTGGGTATGGAAGAGGGCGAGGCCATCGAGCATCCCTGGGTGACCAAGGCCATCGAGAATGCCCAGCGCAAGGTGGAAGGTCGCAACTTCGACATCCGTAAAAACCTGCTCGAGTTCGACGACGTGGCCAACGATCAGCGCAAGGTGGTCTACGAGCAGCGCAACGAACTGCTGGACACCAACGACATCTCCGAGACCATTCACGTCATCCGTGACGACGTCTACGGCGCCATCATCGACGAGTACATCCCGCCCCAGTCCCTGGAAGAGATGTGGGACGTGCCGGGTCTGGAAGCGCGTCTGAAGTCCGATTTCGCCCTGGATCTGCCGTTGCAGCAGTGGCTGGCGGAAGACGACAAGCTGTATGAAGAGAAGCTGCGTGAACGCATCCTGGATGAAGCCACCAAGCTCTATGCCCACAAGGAAGAGCTGGTCGGCAAGGAGGTGCTGCGCAACTTCGAGAAGGCGGTGATGCTGCAAACGCTGGATGGTCTGTGGAAGGAGCACCTGGCGGCCATGGATCACCTGCGTCAGGGCATCCATCTGCGCGGCTACGCACAGAAGAACCCCAAACAGGAGTACAAGCGCGAATCCTTCGATCTGTTCACCCAGATGCTGGAGACCCTCAAGCGCGACGTGGTCAGTATCCTGAGCCGGGTACAGGTGCAGGAGCGGGATGTGGAGGCGATGGAAGAGCAGCAGCGCCAGCAGGCCGAAGCCGCTCCCCGTACCTACACCCATGCCACGGCCGAAAACCAGCTGGCTGACGAGGATACGGGTGGGGCCGAGGGCCATACCACCTTCGTGCGCGACGAGCAGAAGATCGGGCGCAATGATCCCTGCCCCTGTGGTTCGGGTAAAAAATACAAGCACTGTCACGGTCAGCTGACCTGACACCCTGCCATGATGAATACACCGCCTCCGGGCGGTGTATTCATTTTCGGACCAAGGAGGGGACGATGAGCAGATTGCCGGCGGGATGGGATGGGGAGGCACATGGGCACTGGCTGCAGGAGAGACGCCAGGAGGCGATCCGTTGTGTGCTGAGCAGGCTGAACGAAGAGACGAACAAATCCGTTCCCCTGCAACTGCAGTTTGCCTATTACCTCTTTTTGTCCGGCGATCCCGCCTCGGCGGCACAGGTGCTGACGCTGGCGTACCGGTCCGCGCCCGATAACACTGAGGTGCTGCGCAATCTCTGTGTCTGCCTCTCGCGCTCCGATCAACATGAGCGGGCCGTGACGCACCTGGTCGAACTGGTGCGGCGCGAGCCGGATGATTATCTGGTCCATGACGGGCTTTGCACTTCCCTTGCCAAGCTAGGACGCCATGAAGAAGCGGCACAAGCGGGAACCCGTGCCCTGACTCTCAAGGATGAGGCCGTCTCGCAGCCCGTCGCGGGGTGGGTGCTGCCGGCAGAGGGGCCGGATGTCTGGCTCGCGGAGCAGGGGGAGAAGCAGGCAGTCATCGCCTTCTCCTTGTGGGGGGTACAGCCCCGCTATTTGCGGGGAGCGCTCGACAATGTGCTGGCCGCAGCTTACCTCTATCCGGGCTGGCGGGTGCGCTTTTATGTGGATGGCAGTGTCTCTCAGGGGTTTCTGGCCTGCCTGCAGGAACATGGCGCAGAGATAAAGGTGCAGCCCGATGGCCAATCCCAGCGTCAGCGCCTCTGCTGGCGCTTCCTGGTCGCCAATGATCCCGGAGTGGGGCGCTTCCTTGTGCGCGATGCGGACTCCGTGCTGAATCTGCGGGAGCGGCTGGCGGTCGATGACTGGCTTGCATCGGGGCGCTGGTTCCATATCATGCGTGACTGGTGGAGCCACACCGATCTGGTGCTGGCCGGCATGTGGGGCGGTGTGGCCGGTGTGCTACCTCCCCTTGCGCCGCTGATGGCGAGCTATCAGCCCAGTACCATGGAAACACCGAACATCGACCAGTGGTTCTTGCGAGACTGTTTATGGCGCTATCTGCGCCAGAGCGCGCGGGTGCACGATCGGTGTTTCACTCCGCCCGGTGCTGTGCCCTGGCCGCAGGTTGCGCCGCCGGGCAATGAGCATGTCGGGCAGGATCTCTTCAGGGCCCGGGGGGATCAGCAGGCCATTCGGCTTGCTCCCTGGATCGCCCGTTTGCCGTGTTTACGCTGAGGACAATGATGGAACAGAAGAAACGGATCTGGGTGGCGGTGGGCGTCATCGAGAACGAACGGGGCGATATCTTCATCGCCAAACGCTCAGCCGATCGCCATCAGGGGGACCGCTGGGAGTTTCCCGGTGGCAAGGTGGAGTCGGGGGAGGATCTGCTCACCGCGCTGGACAGGGAATTGTGGGAAGAGATCGGGATCCGGGTGCAGGATTGTGCCCCCTTCATGGAGCTGCACCACGACTACCCCGACAAGCAGGTCTTGCTGGATATCTGGAAGGTGACCCGTTTCCACGGCGAGCCCTTTGGCAAGGAGGGACAGGAGTGCCGCTGGGTACCACTGGCCTCGCTGCACGAATACCGCTTCCCGGATGCCAACGGCCCCATCGTCGCGCGGTTGCAGGCCTCGCTTGCCTGAAAGGGAATCGATACCAACGAAAGAGGGCCTGAGGGCCCTTTTTTGATCGTGAAGTGTTTATTGCCAGGGATCGCCCCGTTCCGGGTCGGGCAGCAGATCCGGGTTGATCTCGCCCGGGATGCGCTTCTGTTCATCCGCCCACTCGCCGAGGTCGATCAGCTGGCAGCGCTTGCTGCAGAAGGGGCGAAACGGGCTCTGCGGACCCCATTCGATCTCGCTCTGACAGGTCGGACACTTTACCTTGGTCACCATGGGGCGCTCCTCAACAACAGGCGAGCTGGAAGGAGACGTCGCCTATCTGCTGCTCCGTCGTCGGCAGGAAGCGCAGGGCGAAGCGGTTCTTGTGGCCGCTCAGGGTCGGATAGCAGGGCTGGGTGCCCGCCAGACGGATGCGGATCAGTTCAGCCCCTTCGGCGGTATCCTGGAAGAAGCCGTTGGTGGCCACCTGGTCGCTGAAGTTGCCCGACTCGCGCCACAGGCGCAGCAACAGGGAGATGGCGTTCATCAGCAGGGTGATGTCACTCAGCCATTGCTGCATCTGCTGGTGGCGGGTGACGGCCGGGGTCGCCAGCCAGTGGTGCAGTTGCGGCACATCGAAGGCGCACAGACCACCCGGAATGGAGAAGCGCTGACGAATGGAGCCGAGCAGGCGATCCTCTTTCAGACGGGCGCCGGGGCGCGGGGAGTTCAGCAGGTTGCGGGAGAGCTGGGTGCTCTCCTGCTGCATCCGCTGGATCTGCTCGAGATCGACGTCAGGCAGACTGGCCCAGTGGCTCAGGCGTTGGCCGAGGCGCTCCAGATCCTTGATGAGATCGGCACGCAGGTCACCACGCTCCAGCAACTCCTGCAAATCGAACAACCCCTTGAAGAAGGCGATATGTGCCCAGGACTGGTCACTCTCCAGATTGTCGCGGATCTGGGAAAACAGGGACTCCAGACGAAGATAGGTCCGGCTTTTTTCATTGAGGGGAAAATCGTAAATCATGCCTAATCCTGGCCAGCCATAAACCGGCCTAGTGTACTCACAGTTGGTGGGCTTGTTGAGAGGCAAATGCCAGATATGTCTGGTGCAGGGCGAAAATTCGCTGCCAGATGGTCTCACTCGTACCACTCTGGTTGTCCAGGACGTCGTCGGCCATCGCAAGGCGCTCGCTGCGGCTCGCCTGGGACGCCAGTATCGCCTGGGCCTGTTCCCGACTGACGCCATCGCGGCGGCAGGTACGCTCGATTTGTGTCGCTTCGTCCACATCGATCACCAGTACCCGATCGGCGAGGGAAGTGAGCCTGTTTTCCACCAGCAAGGGGACGACCAGCAGGCAGTAGGGGGAGCGGGTTGCCGCACACTGGCGCAGCATCTCGGTGCGGATGAGGGGATGGAGCAGGGCATTGAGCCACTCCTTGGCCTGCGAATCGGTGAAGATCCGCTCTCGCAGCCGGCGGCGATCGAGCTGGCCATCGGGGGCAACGACATCCGGGCCAAAATGGGCGGCGATGGCAGCCAGAGCAGGGGTGCCGGGCTCCACTACCTCGCGGGCGATGATGTCCGCATCCACCACCTCGATGCCCAGCTCGGCAAAGCGGTTGGCAACCGTGGTCTTGCCGCTGCCGATTCCCCCAGTGATTGCGACTACATACATGGGTCAGAGATCCTTTTGCTAGAGCACGACATCAAGATACCAGCGGGTGATGCTATCGCCCCACAGCAGCGTTATCCAGCCCGCGATGGTGAGATAGGGGCCAAAGGGAATGGGTTTGCCCTGGTGGTGGTTGCGCAGCAGGATGAGACCGATGCCGATGATGGCGCCCGCCAGCGAAGAGAGCAGCAGCACGATGGGCAAGGCTTGCCAGCCGAGCCAGGCGCCCAGCGCCGCCAGCAGTTTGAAGTCGCCATAGCCCATCCCTTCCTTGCCGGTCAGCAGCTTGAAGGCCCAGTAGAGGCTCCAGAGCACCAGATAACCCGCCATGGCGCCGACCACCCCATCGGCCAGGGGCACGAAACCGCCCGCCAGATTGAACAGCAGGCCACCCCAGAGCAGGGGCAGGGTGAGCTGATCCGGCAAGAGCATCTTGTCCAGGTCGATGAAGGTCAGTGCGACCAATGTCCAGGTGAGCAACAAAGCGGCAAGGGTGCCCCAGCCGGGGGAAAGCGCGGCTGCTACCGAGACCGACAGCAGGGCGGTGAGCAGCTCGACCAGGGGATAGCGAGCCGAAATGGGGGCGTGGCAGTTGCGGCAGCGCCCCCTGAGCCATAGCCAGCTCAGTAGGGGAATGTTCTCCAGCGCCCCTATGGGGTGGTCGCAGTGGGGGCAGCGGGAGCGAGGTACCATGAGGTTGTATCGTCCGGTTGCAGGAGGAGTCTCTTCACCGTCACCGAAATAGTCGCTGTATTCGGCATGCCAGGCCCGCTCCATCATGATGGGCAGGCGATGGATCACCACGTTCAGGAAGCTGCCCACCATCAGGGAGAAAAGGAAAATCAAGGAGAGATAGAGCCAGGGCAAGCCCTGGGCCAGTTCGATCAAAGGCACCATAGATCAATCGCTTGTGTCGGGAACGGGGATGGCAGATGGCCGGGGGAAATGCACCGCCCGGCCCTCTGTCGAGGGGGTCAGTGTATCACAGAGCCCAGCTTGAAGATGGGGAGGTACATGGCCACGACCATGCCGCCGACCAGCACCCCGAGCACCACCATGATGATGGGTTCGAGCAGGCTGGTGAGGCCGTCGACCATGTCGTCCACCTCCTGTTCGAAAATGGCGGCGACCTTGGAGAGCATGTCGTCGATGGCGCCGGATTCCTCACCGATCATCACCATCTGGGTCACCATGTCGGGGAAAAGATCCACGGTGCGCATGGCGACGTTGATCTGCATGCCGGCCACCACCTCGTTGCGAATGGCCATGGTCGCAGTGCGATAGACATAGTTGCCGGATGCTCCGGCCGCCGAGACCAGGGCATCCACCAGCGGGATACCGGCGGAGAAGGTGGTGGAGAGGGTGCGGGCAAAGCGGGCCATGGCCGCCTTGTGCAGTATGTTGCCCACCACGGGAATGGTGAGGATGAACTTGTCCGTGTTGTCCCTGACCTTCTGGGATTTTCGCCAGGCCCGCACATAGAGGAAGACGGCGAGAGCAGCGCCGCCAAAGATGGCGTACCACCACTCCTGCATGAAGCGGGAGATGGCGATGACGAACCGGGTGAAGGCGGGCAGCTCGGCACCGAAGCTCTTGAAGATATCCTCGAACTGGGGAATGACGAAGAGCAGCAGGATGGAGGTGACGACGATGGCCACCAGAATGACCATGGACGGATAGAACATGGCCTTCTTGATCTTGGATTTGAGGGCTTCGTTCTTCTCGCGGTAGATGGCGATACGGTCGTAGATGGTCTCCAGGGCACCGGATTGCTCCCCGGCCTCGACCAGGTCGCAATAGAGGTCGTCGAAGTGGCGGGGATGGCGGCGCAACGCCTCCGAGAGCGGGGTGCCCGTTTCCACATCGGCGGCGATCTGGCCGATGAGCTCGCGCACCGCCGCTTTCTCGTGGCCGCGAGCAATGATCTGAAGACTTTGCACCAGAGGCACGCCGGCGGAGAGCATGGTTGTGATCTGGCGGGAGATGACGGCTATGTCCATCGGCTTGATCTTGGCGCCGCCCTTGGAGAAGAGCCCCTGGCTCTGCTTGCTGACCCTGGTGACGTTGACGCCCTGCTTGCGCAGCTCGGCCTTGACGGTGGTGATGCTGTCGGCTTGCAGCTCGCCGGAGACCTTCTGTCCCTTGCGGTTGACGCCGTGCCAGCGGTAGGAGAAGACTTTTTTCGGTGCGTTGCGTTTTTGAGCTAATGTGGCCATCACTGCATCCTGCAATTGGGCGACGTTGGCCGGATGCTGCTGCCTGTCCGGCTCATCTTGGCTTGAAGAAGGTCATCGGGGTGATGGCAGCGGCTTCACCTGGCGAGATGACACGGGCACTGCGAACTCAGTTGGTGGTGATCCTGTTGATTTCGGCCAGGCTGGTGACGCCAAGACGCGCTTTCTCGAGGCCGGATGTACGCAGGGTGCGCATCCCTTCTTTTTGGGCTATCGCGGCAATCTGCAGCGAGTTGGCTCCCTGCATGATGAGTTTGGCGATGTTGTCGGACATCAGCATGATCTCATAGATGCCGACCCGGCCTCTGTAGCCTCCCGAGCACTCCTTGCATCCCACGGGTTTGAACAGCCGCAAACCGGCGGCCAGTTGCTGCTGGGTGAAGCCCAGCTCCAGCAACTCGGCTTCCGGCACCACTTCCGGCGCCTTGCAGTGATCGCAGAGTTTGCGGGCAAGGCGCTGGGCCATGATGAGGGTGACCGAAGAGGCGATGTTGAAGGCCGGCACCCCCATGTTCATCATCCGGGTGAGCGTTTCTGCCGCCGAGTTGGTGTGCAGGGTGGAGAGCACCAGGTGACCGGTCTGGGCGGCCTTGATGGCGATCTCGGCGGTTTCCAAATCCCGTATCTCCCCCACCATGACGATGTCGGGATCCTGGCGCAGGAAGGAGCGCAGGGCGCTGGCGAAGGTGAGCCCCGCCTTGGGATTGATCTGCACCTGGTTGACGCCGGGCAGGTTTATCTCGACCGGATCTTCGGCGGTGGAGATATTGACCTCGCTGGTGTTGAGGATGTTGAGGCCGGTATAGAGTGAGACCGTCTTGCCTGACCCCGTCGGGCCGGTCACCAGGATCATGCCCTGAGGTTTGGAGAGGGCGTGCAGGTATTGCGTCTTCTGCCGGTCATCAAAGCCGAGTTGATCGATATTGAGCCGGGCGGCCGAGGAGTCCAGCAACCGGATCACGATCTTTTCGCCCCACATGGTGGGCAGGGTGTTGACCCGCATGTCCATGGATCTGTTGCGTGAGATCTTGAGCTTGATGCGGCCATCCTGGGGCAGGCGCCGTTCGGCAATATCGAGCCGCGCCATCACCTTGAGGCGAGCCGCGAAGCGGTTGGCCAGGTTGACCGGCGGCGTGGCGACTTCGTGCAGTATGCCGTCTACCCGAAAGCGGATCCGGTACTTGGTCTCGTAGGGTTCGAAATGCAGGTCGGAGGCCCCGCGCTTGATGGCATCCATCATGATCTTGTGGATGTATTTGACGATGGGGGCATCATCGTCCGCGGTGTTGACGCTCTCGTCGAGGCGGGAACTCTCGTCGGAGACCTCGAGTTCGGAGATCTCGGCCTCGTCGATATGATCCATGCCCAGGGTATCCTGCTCGCTCTCCATCAGCTTGCCGATGGCGGCGGTCAGCTTGCTCTCTTCAACCAGCTGGGCTTCCGTATGCAGGCCGAAGCTGAAGCCAAAATCCTCCAGAGCCGACACATTGGTCGGATCGGACATGGCGATATAGAGGGTATGCCCCTGGGTGTAGATGGGCAGGACATGGTGCTTTTCAATCAGCTTTTGATTGAGGTATTTCTGCGGGATCTCGGCGAGATCAAAGGCCGCCAGATCCAGCAGAGGTACCCCATATTCCAGCTCGCAGAAATCAGCGAGGGCTTTGCTGTCGAGGATGTCGTTTTCAATCAGGAAGGTGACAAAGGGCTTGCGCTGCGCCTTGGCCTGGCTCAGATAGCGCTGTGAGTCCGGCTCACTGAGGAGGGAAGAAGCGGCCAGGCTGGTGGCCAGGCCGCTATTGAGGCTAGAGGTCATGCGTTAGCAATAGCCATCTTGCTTGCAGGTTCCAGACGTGACCCAGTTTATTTGTTCACCAGGTACTGTAGAAGTTGTTAATGCTGGGCTTGCACTTAGTATGTATGTTGATTCTTTGGCAGAATCAAAAGTAGCTGAGGATCTGACTGTAATTGCACCGGCAGTTGTAACATCGGTAGAAACGGGAGTCTTAACATACTCTTGGTTATCAACTGCTGCAGAAAGAGCAGCAAAGGCTCTTGCTCCGCAGCCAGTCGAAGTATTCATAATTTCTGCGTTGTCTCTAGCTCCTTGGACACACACCTCTATAGCTGTTTTTGCTGGGCCTATAGCTGCAATTACTTCTGAGAATTTAGCTCGTTTGGTATAGGTCTGATACGCCGGCAAGGCGATGGCGGCGAGGATGGCGACGATCGCAACGACGATCATCAATTCGATTAGCGTAAACCCTGACTGTCTTTTCATGTCAAATATCCTTTTTTCCATGTTTCCTGATAAGCACCGGTGGAATGCTATCCACGCTGGTATCTTATCCGAGCGCTTCGGGTTGGTAACAGAGGCGGGGACCTTGTTAGCCACTTTTATGTCATTTAGTGAAATGTGTAGAAAAATCAAAGATTAAATGGCTTCTATTGGCACTTGTCATGAGGCGGGAGGGCTCATCTTCATACTCCTTATGTCGTGGGATCCTGCATAAAGAAAAGGCGCCGATGGCGCCTTTTGCAAGTTTCGAGCCCTGTAATATTTTTGGGCACGAGCAACGGATGGGGCTTGCTCAAGCCTCGACAAAGCGCATGGAGAGATCCAGTGCCCGCACATGCTTGGTCAGCGCTCCCACCGAGATGAAGTCGATCCCGGTCGCGGCGTATCCGGCAAGGGTATCGAGGGTGACGTTGCCGGAGACTTCCAGCTTGGCTCTGCCCTGATTGAGGCGAACGGCTTCCTGCATCATGGGGATGTCGAAGTTGTCCAGCATCACGATGTCGGCCCGTGCGGCCAGGGCCTGCTCCAGCTCGGCCAGGGATTCGACCTCGACTTCCACCGGTTTGTCCGGATTGAGACGGCGCGCTTCGCTGATTGCTTCAGCGATGCCGCCGCAGGCGAGAATGTGGTTCTCCTTGATGAGGTAGGCATCAAACAGACCGATACGGTGGTTTTTGCCGCCGCCGCAGGTGACCGCATATTTCTGGGCGCTGCGCAGGCCGGGCAGGGTCTTGCGGGTATCGAGCAGGCGGCAGTCAGTGCCTTCCAGCTCGGCCACATAACGGGCGGTCAGGGTGGCGACCCCGGAAAGGGTCTGCACGAAGTTCAGCGCATTGCGCTCGCCGGTCAGCAGCACGCGGGCGGGGCCATGGAGGCGGAACAGCTCCTGATTGGGGGCAAGGCGTTCACCATCTTGCACTTTCCACTCGACCTTCACTTCGCCACCGAGCTGGGCAAACACCTCGTCGACCCAGGGCTGGCCGCAGAAGACGCCCGCCTCGCGGGTGATGACTCGCGCGGTCGAGATGCGATCGGCCGGGATCAGCTGGGCCGTGATGTCGGCGCTGGCATCCGGTTGATCCAGCGCGGTGAGGGCATCGCCCAAGTCTTCGAGAAGTGCGGCGCGCACGGCGCGGCGGATGTCCTGTTGTAACATGCCTTATTCCTGCAAGGGTCTGAGAAGCAATTGCCTGTCTTTCTGGCGCAATTCCAGCCTGCCCAGGGCATTCATGCCCACCAGGATCTCCTCCCCGTCGGCAGCCGGATTGATAAAGACGGACAAATCGTACAGGGTCAGCGGACCCATCGCCAGACTTTCGATCCGGCCGGTTTCGACCTGGATCTCTCCGGCTGCCGTGTTGACACGGCTGCGGCCCGTGGCGACGAGGCCGAGCCGGGCGGCCACCTGGCTCGGTATGGTCACCCGGGTTGCTCCTGTGTCCAGCAGCAGTTGCACCGGCTGGTCGTTGATGGCACCCTCCAGACGATAATGGCCGCTGGCATCGGCCCTGAGCAGCAGATCGCCGCTGGCGGTCACCGACGGTTGTTCACGACCATGAAAGTAGAGGGTCAGCAGACCCAGCAGCGAGAGCCAGGCGAGCAGCCAGAGACGGCGTGCCATCGGGTGCATAGTGTGTCCCATATCGCGCGAGTGAATGGCTCAGCCTAACATAGCGTTATCCATGAATTCAGAGACTTGTTCCCAGTTTTCCCATCCCGCCAGAGGCACATCGCTTCCATTTGTGAGTCGAGCAGACGATGACACAACCCACAACCCTGTTTTCCATCGATCGAGAAGGATGGTGCGAGCAGGCCCGCAAGGTGCCTTCCCCCCATCACAATGAGAGGCTCAGCCCGGAGGATGTCTCCTTGCTGGTGATACACGGCATCAGCCTGCCCCCCGGGCAGTTTGGTGGCCCCTTTATCGACGAGCTGTTTCTGGGGCGGCTCGATCCCGGTGCTCACCCCTATTTCGCCGGTATTCATCAACTGAGGGTCTCGGCCCACTGCCTGATCCGCCGCGATGGGGAACTGGTACAGTACGTGCCTTTTGGCGCCAGGGCATGGCATGCGGGAGTCTCGAGCTGGGAGGGGAGGGAGGCGTGCAACGATTTTTCCATCGGGATCGAACTGGAAGGGACCGACGAGCTTCCCTACAGCGACAAGCAATACGAGGTGCTGTCGGACCTCAGCCGGGCGATTGTTCACCGTTATCCCGCCATCACGGCGGACCGTATCGTCGGCCACTGCGACATCGCGCCGGGCCGCAAGACGGATCCAGGTGACAGTTTCGAATGGCCTCGCTATCGGGAAAAGCTCCACTTTGAGTGAAAAATCTAAAAATTATTTTGTGTTTTTAGAATCAATGGCTTGCCTTGTCTGGCAAGCCATTGTTCATGCTGTTGAACAAATGTTATCGGTGAGCAAGCTCACAAATATTGGTCAGACCATTTTCTATGAGCTATATCATGATTCCGCGTTTTTACCCCCAAAGTGGCAGCCTGGCTTCTTGATTCAGATCATCTTTTGGGTGGACTTTTTTCAAGCCCTCTGCTAATTTTCGCCCCAACCATAAAATTGGTAATACCAATTTAACAAAGTAGCCTCATGCCCTATATCAAGATAACTCAGCCCAAGCTGGCCGACGCCATTGTCGCCGAGCTGGAAAGCATGATTCTGGAAGGCAGCCTGCAGCCGGGCCAGAAGTTGCCGCCCGAGCGGGAACTCGCCATCCAGTTTCAGGTGTCGCGCCCTTCCTTGCGCGAAGCCATCCAGCGCCTGGAAGCGAGAGGACTCTTGTATCGTCGTCAGGGCGGTGGCACTTACGTACAAAATGCCCTGAGCAAGGGGATCGCCGACCCCCTGTTCGAACTGCTCAGCACTCACCCGGAAGCCCAGTACGACCTGCTGGAGTTTCGTCACGCGCTGGAAGGCATCTGTGCCTACTATGCGGCGCTGCGGGGCACCGAGGCTGATTTCGAACGGATTCGCCTGGCGCAAGCCGCCATCGAAGAAGCCGGTCAGCAAGGGTCGCTGGTGGTCGAATCGGCCGCCGTGACCCAGTTCTATCTGGCCGTGGCCGAGGCCTCCCACAACGTGGTGCTGCTGCACCTGTTGCGGGCCATGGGCCCCATGCTCGAGCAGAACATTTTACGCAATAACGAAATTTTGAATCGCCGTCCGGGAGTGGTCGCCAAGATCCGTCGCCATCGTGCGAGCCTGATCGAGGCTATCCTGTCGGGGGCTCCGGAGCGGGCCAGGGCTGCTTGTCATGAGCACCTGGCCTTTATCGAGGACACCTTGTTGGATATGCAGAGGGAAGACAGCCGGATCCAGCGATCCATGCGTCGGATCCGTCAGCAGGAAAACTAATCCCACAAGGCTTTCTTAATTGTCGAATGCTTGCGCCCTTCGCCGTGCAATGCCGTGCAATCACAACAACATAGGAACCAGCCATGTCTGATATCCTGAAGAACGATGTGGACCCGATAGAAACGCTGGAGTGGCTTGCCTCTCTGGAATCCCTGCTGCGTGAAGAGGGTCCGCAACGCGCTCAGTTCATCCTTGAACAGTTGGCCGAGAAAGCCCGCGCAAGCGGTGTGGACGTGGCTGCCAAGGCAAACCGCGACTACATCAACACCATCCCGTCCAGCGACGAGCCGGCTTACCCGGGCGACCTGGAAATGGAACGCCGCATTCGCGCCATCATCCGCTGGAACGCCATGATGATCGTGCTGCGCGCCTCCAAGAAAGACCTGGACCTGGGTGGTCACATGTCTTCCTTCGCTTCTTCCGCGACCATCTATGAAGTCTGCTACAACCACTTCTTCCGTGCCCGCAACGAGAAGGACGGTGGCGATCTGGTCTACTTCCAGGGTCACATCTCCCCGGGCATCTACGCCCGTGCCTTCGCCGAAGGTCGCCTGACCGAAGAGCAACTGGACAACTTCCGTCAGGAAGTGGATGGCAAGGGTATCCCTTCCTACCCGCACCCGAAACTGATGCCGGAATTCTGGCAGTTCCCGACCGTCTCCATGGGTCTGGGCCCCATCGCCGCCATCTATCAGGCGCGCTTCCTGAAGTACCTGACCGACCGTGGCATCAAGGATTGCTCCGAGCAGACCGTTTACGCCTTCCTGGGTGACGGCGAGATGGACGAGCCGGAAGCCAAGGGTGCCCTGACCGTTGCCGTGCGTGAAAAGCTCGACAACCTGGTGTTCGTGGTCAACTGCAACCTGCAACGTCTGGACGGCCCGGTTGTGGGCAACGGCAAGGTCATCAACGAGCTGGAAGGCCTGTTCTCCGGCGCCGGCTGGGACGTCACCAAGGTCATCTGGGGTCGCAAGTGGGATGAGCTGCTGAAGAAAGACACTTCCGGCAAGCTGATCCAGCTGATGAACGAAACCGTGGACGGTGACTACCAGACCATGAAGTCCCGCGACGGCGCCTACGTTCGCGAGCACTTCTTCAACCGTTACCCGGAAACCGCCGCGCTGGTCAAAGACATGACCGACGAGGAGATCTTCGCCCTGAACCGCGGTGGTCACGACCCCCGTAAACTGTTTGCCGCCTTCACCAAGGCCGCAGAGACCAAGGGCAAGCCGACCGTGATCCTGGCCAAGACCATCAAGGGTTATGGCATGGGCGAAGCGGCCGAAGGCAAGAACATCGCTCACCAGGTCAAGAAGATGGATCTGGGCTCCGTGCGTCACCTGCGCGATCGTTTCAACCTGCCGGTGACCGACGAGCAGCTGGAAAACCTGCCGTACCTGAAGATCGAAGAGGGTACCGAAGAGCACAAGTACCTGCACGCCCGTCGTGCCGCACTGAAGGGCTATGTACCGACCCGTCTGCGCGAAAGCACCACCAAGCTGGAAATCCCGGCGCTGGATGCCTTCGGTCCGCTGCTGGGCGAACAGGCGCGCGAAATCTCCACCACCATGGCGTTCGTGCGTTCCCTGAACGTGATGCTGAAAGACAAGTCCATCGGCAAGCGCATCGTGCCGATCCTGGCTGACGAAGCCCGTACCTTTGGTATGGAAGGCCTGTTCCGCCAGATCGGTATCTACAGCCCGCACGGTCAGCAGTACACCCCGCAAGACCGCGACATCGTCTCCTACTACAAGGAAGACAAGCAGGGTCAGGTTCTGCAAGACGGTATCAACGAGCTGGGCGCCATGTCCTCCTGGCTGGCTGCTGCAACCTCTTACAGCACCAACGACTGCCCGATGATCCCGTTCTACATCTACTACTCCATGTTCGGCTTCCAGCGGATCGGCGACATGGCGTGGGCAGCCGGCGACCAGCAAGCCCGTGGCTTCCTGCTGGGCGCGACCTCCGGTCGTACCACTCTTAACGGCGAAGGTCTGCAGCACGAAGATGGTCACAGCCACATCCTGGCCGGCACCATCCCGAACTGCATCTCCTACGACCCGTCCTACGCCTACGAAGTGGCGGTGATCGTACAGGACGGCCTGCGCCGCATGTACGGTGAGAACCCGGAGAACGTGTTCTACTACATCACTACCCTGAACGAGAACTACGCCATGCCGGCCATGCCGGAAGGCGCCGAGGAAGGCATCCGCAAGGGTATCTACAAGCTGGAATCCGTGGCCGGTACCAAGGCCAAGGTACAGCTGCTGGGTTGTGGTTCCATCCTGGGTCACGTGCGCACTGCCGCCCAGATCCTGGCCAGCGAGTACGGCGTGGGTTCCGACGTGTTCAGCGTCACCTCCTTCAACGAACTGGCTCGTGACGGTCAGGACGCGGATCGCTGGAACATGCTGCACCCGACCGCCGAAGCGCGTGTGCCCTACATCGCTCAGGTACTGGGCAGCGAAGCCACCATCGCTGCGACTGACTACATGAAGTCCTTCGCCGATCAGGTGCGTGCCTTCGTTCCGACCGAGAACTACCGTGTACTGGGTACCGACGGTTACGGCCGCTCCGACAGCCGTGCCAACCTGCGTCGTCACTTCGAAGTGAACGAGTTCTACGTAGTGGTTGCTGCCCTGACCGAACTGGCCAAGCGCGGCGAGGTAGACAAGCAGGTTGTGGCCGAAGCCATCGCCAAGTACGGCATCGATGCCGACAAGGTCAACCCGCTGTACGCGTAAGAGGATTGAGTGTCGCGCCGGGTATCCGGCGCGACCTTGCCTGGGTTTAAACGGATAACGCGGGATGCGCGTGGTGATGCTCAGGCAGCCACGCGAATGCACGCAAGAGGATAAAGCGCAATGTCCAAACAGATTATGGTGCCGGATATCGGTGCCGATGAAGTTGAAGTCACCGAGATCATGGTGGCCGTGGGTGACAAGGTCGAGCTGGACCAGTCCCTGATCGCCGTGGAAGGTGACAAGGCCTCCATGGAAGTCCCGGCCCCCGCCGCCGGTATCGTCAAAGAGATCCTGATCAAGGTGGGCGACAAGGTTGCCACCGGTTCCCAGATCATGGTCTTCGAAGCCGAGGGCGCTGCCGCACCGGCTCCGGTCCAGGCTGCTGCCCCGGTTGCTGCCGCGCCGGCCGCCGCTCCTGCTGCTGCCGCTCGCCAGGACGTCAACGTGCCGGACATCGGTGGTGACGAAGTCGAAGTGACTGACATCATGGTTGCCGTGGGCGACATGGTTGAAGCCGACCAGTCCATCATCGCCGTGGAAGGTGACAAGGCCTCCATGGAAGTGCCTGCACCGTTCGCCGGTCGCGTGGTCGAGATCAAGGTTGCCGCCGGCGCCAAGGTTTCTACCGGCTCCCTGGTGATGGTCTTCGAAGTGGCGGGCGCAGCCCCGGCCGCTGTTGCTGCGCCGGCTCCTGCTGCTGCCCCAGTGGCTGCCGCTGCTCCGGTTGCCGCCGGTGCCAAGGACGTCAACGTGCCGGACATCGGCGGTGACGAAGTGGAAGTGACCGAAATCATGGTCGCCGTGGGTGACAAGGTTGAAGCCGACCAGTCCCTGATCACCGTGGAAGGCGACAAGGCCTCCATGGAAGTGCCTGCACCGTTCGCCGGTGTGGTCAAGGAGATCAAGGTGAAGGCGGGTGACAAGGTCTCCACCGGTTCCCTGATCATGGTATTCGAAGTGGCGGGTGCCGCTCCGGCTGCCGTGGCTGCTCCGGCTCCTGCCGCAGCGCCTGTTGCTGCCGCGCCGGCTGCCGCCGCTCCTGCGCCGGTTGCCCAGGCTGCTGCCGCCTCCGATTTCGTGGCCAACGACGCCTATGTCCACGCCTCCCCGGCTGTACGCCGTCTGGCGCGCGAGTTCGGTGTCAACCTGGCCAAGGTGAAAGCCTCCGGTCGCAAGGGTCGCATCGTCAAAGAAGACGTGCAGGCTTACGTGAAGGATGCGGTCAAGCGCGCCGAGTCCGCTCCGGCTGCCGGCACCGGTACTGGCAACGGCATGAGCGTCGTGGCCTGGCCGAAGGTTGATTTCAGCAAGTTCGGCCCTGTCGAAGAGCTGGAACTGACCCGTATCCAGAAGATCTCCGGTCCTGCCCTGCACCGCAACTGGGCCATGATCCCCCACGTCACCCAGTTCGACGAAGCCGATACCACGGATCTGGAAGCGTTCCGCAAAGAGCAGAACATCCTGGCCGAGAAGCAGAAGCTGGACGTGAAGATCACCCCGCTGGTGTTCATCCTGAAGGCGGCCGCCAAGGCCCTGGAAGCCCATCCGCGCTTCTGCAGCGCCCTGTCCGAAGACGGCAGCAAGCTGATCATGAAGAAGTACATCCACATCGGTGTGGCGGTGGATACCCCCAACGGTCTGGTGGTTCCGGTGGTTCGCGACGTCAACAAGAAGGGCATCCACGAGCTGTCCCGCGATCTGGCCGAGATCTCCAAGAAGGCCCGTGCTGGCAAGCTGACCGCTGCCGACATGCAGGGCGGTTGCTTCACCATCTCCAGCCTGGGTGGCATCGGCGGTACCAGCTTTACCCCGATCGTCAACGCGCCGGAAGTGGCCATCCTGGGCGTCTCCAAGTCCGAGATGAAGCCGAAGTGGAACGGTAAAGAGTTTGTGCCGCGCCTGATGCTGCCGCTGGCTCTGAGCTACGACCACCGCGTCATCGATGGCGCCGACGGTGCCCGCTTCATCACCACCCTGAGTGGTGTGTTGTCCGACATTCGTCGACTGGTCCTGTAAGTGAGAGGGCGGGCCCAGAGCCCGCCCTTTTTGCTTCTCATTTCGTTAACAGGATTGTAAACTTGCCCCGTTTTTTTCACGGCTGCAGCGGCCTTGTTTGGCATAAGACTGTGCTGTCCGGGGATATAAGAACGACAAAGAGGTCATGATGAGTAAAGAAATCAAAACCCAGGTCGTAGTACTGGGTGCTGGCCCTGCCGGTTATTCCGCTGCCTTCCGTGCGGCTGACTTGGGTCTGGATACCATTATCGTCGAGCGTTACTCCACCCTGGGTGGCGTCTGCCTGAACGTGGGTTGCATCCCGTCCAAGGCACTGCTGCACGTCGCCAAAGTCATTGAAGAAGCCAAGGCGCTGGCCGAGCACGGCATCGTCTTCGGTGCCCCGCAGACCGACATCGACAAGGTGCGTCTGTGGAAAGAGAAGGTCATCAACCAGCTGACCGGCGGTCTGGCTGGCATGGCCAAGATGCGTAAAGTCCAGGTCGTGAACGGCTTCGGCAAGTTCACCGGTCCGAACACGCTGGAAGTGGAAGGCGCCGACGGCAAGACCACCGTCACCTTCGACAACGCCATCATCGCCGCCGGTTCCCGTCCGGTGAAGCTGCCGTTCATCCCCCATGACGACCCCCGCGTATGGGACTCTACCGATGCGCTGGAACTGACGACCGTTCCTGGCAAGCTGCTGGTCATCGGTGGCGGCATCATCGGTCTGGAGATGGGTACCGTGTACTCCTCCCTGGGTTCCGAGATCGACGTGGTGGAATTTGCCGACCAGCTGGTACCGGCTGCCGACAAAGACATCGTCAAGATCTACACCAAGCGCGTTGCCAAGAAATTCAACATCATGCTGGAGACCAAGGTCACCGCCGTTGAAGCCCGTGAAGACGGCCTGTACGTCTCCTACGAAGGCAAGCACGCCCCGGCCGAGCCGGTTCGCTACGACAACGTGCTGGTTGCCGTGGGTCGTGTGCCGAACGGCAAGATGCTGGATGCCGAGAAGGCCGGTGTTGCCGTCAACGAGCGCGGTTTCATCGAAGTGGACAAGCAGCTGCGTACCAACGTGGCCCACATCCACGCCATCGGCGACATCGTCGGTCAGCCCATGCTGGCCCACAAGGGTGTACACGAAGGCCACGTGGCGGCCGAAGTCATCGCCGGCAAGAAGCACTACTTCGACCCGAAAGTGATCCCGTCCATCGCCTATACCGAGCCTGAGATGGCCTGGGTGGGTCTGACCGAGAAGGAAGCCAAGCAACAGGGTCTGAACTTCGAAGTCGCCACCTTCCCGTGGGCTGCCTCCGGTCGCGCCATCGCGTCCGACTGCTCCGACGGCATGACCAAGCTGATCTTCGACAAGGAGAGCGGCCGCGTCATCGGTGGTGCCATCGTGGGTACCAACGGCGGTGAACTGCTGGGTGAAATCGGTCTGGCCATCGAGATGGGTGCCGACGCCGAAGACATCGCGCTGACCATCCACGCTCACCCGACTCTGCACGAGTCCGTGGGTCTGGCTGCCGAAGTGTTCGAAGGCTCCATCACCGACCTGCCGAACGCCAAGGCCAAGAAGAAAAAATAATCTTCTGCCCGTTTCATAAGAAAAGCCGCTCCATGGAGCGGCTTTTTGTTGTCTGTCTTTCGGCACCCAGCGGTCAGCAGCGCCCCTTCTTGGCCTGTCCCGGTGGGCAGAAGGTACCGTAGCCTCCGCGATCCCCGTCGCTGACCCGGATCCGGGTATCGTCCACGCTCACGTCGGCACCGTGCACCCGCACGGGCCCGCTGCTGCAGGCGCTGAGCAGCCCCCCCAGCACTATCATCACGACCAGCTTGCCCATAACTCCTCCTCTCATTTTCCTGATTATGGGGCATTTTCAGAAGCCGGTGGAGGTGGCGCAAAAGCGCCTGCGTCACGGCTTGCCGTGGTGGCGACAGAGGGCGCCGCTGCGCCCTCTGTCGGGTGATGAAATGGGAGTCAAAAGTTACAGCCGGAAGTTGCCGACCAGCTTGTCGAGCTCGCCGGAGAGGTGCTGCAGGTTGCGGCTCGACTCGGTCAGGTGATGGGCGATATCGGCGGTCTCCATGGTGAGCTGGTTGATGTCTTCCACGTTGCGGTTGAGTTCGCCCACCACGCTCGACTGCTCTTCGGTGGCGGTGGCGACCTGGATGTTCATGTCGCTGATCTGGGTGATGTGCCCGGTGATCTGGTCGAGGGCGCCGTTGGCCTCGTCGGCCTGGGTCACCACCCGCAGGCTCTGGTTGCGCCCCTGGGCCATGGCGCTGACGGCGCGGGCGCTCTGCTCCTGGAGGCTGTTGATCATGCCCTGGATCTCGGCGGTGGAGGCGGCGGAGCGGCTGGCGAGGTTGCGCACCTCGTCGGCCACCACGGCGAAGCCACGGCCCTGCTCGCCGGCGCGGGCGGCCTCGATGGCGGCGTTGAGGGCAAGCAGGTTGGTCTGCTCCGAGATGCTGCGGATGGTGTCGAGGATGCTGCCGATGGAGTCGGTCTGGCTCGCCAGTGACTCGATGACCCCGGCGACCTGTTCGATTTCACCGGAGAGGCCGACGATGCCGTGACGGGCCTGGGCGACGACCTGGGCCCCCGCATCGGCCTGCTCGTTGGCCTGCTTGGCGACGTCGGCTGCCAGGGATGCATTGCCGGCGATCTCGGTGACGGTGGCCCCCATCTCGTGGATGGCGGTGGCGACCTGGACGGTGCGATCCCGTTGGGCGGTGCAGTTGTGCTGGGTGAGCTGGGCCTTGGCAGCCACCTCGCTGGCGGTGGCGGCTACCTGGCGGGAGTTGCTCGCCACCTGCACGATGGCCCCGTGGATCCGGGTCACGAATTGGTTGAAGCTGTGGGCAATCTCGGCCAGCTCGTCCTTGCCGGTGAGACTGGCGCGGCTGTCGAGGGCGAGGTGGCGGGCCACTTCGCCAATATGGGATTGCAGGAAGGAGACCCGGCGGCGCAGCCCGATGAGGATGAGGGTCGAGACGAGCAGCGAGATGGCGATGGCGATGACGATGATGGCGATCATCTGGGTACGACCGCTGTCATAGCTGTTTTCGCTCAGGTCGTTGCGATGCTGGGCCTGACCTATCAACCCGTCGAGCAGCTCATTGGCGCCCTTGCGCATGACCCCGTAGCTCTGGCTGTAGCGATCCCGGTAGATGGCGCGTGCCTCGTCCATCTTGTTGTCAGAGAGCGCCTGCAACATGGGGGTCAGCTCATCCCGCTCCACCCGGGTGAATTGATCGAGCAGGGTCTGGGCCTTGGCCCGGGCGTCCGGATCGACCTGGGCCTTGACGGCCTGCTCCATGGCCTGGCGCATCTCGGGAATGTCTTCCTCGCGGGTCTCCTTGACCCGGGTCAGCACCCCCTTTTCGTCGCGCAGGGAGGTGTCCTGCAGCAGCATCATGTCGATGCCGACGCGCATGCGCGGGATGCGGGAGGCCACTTCCGCCATGGCCCGCATGGGGGTGGCGGTATTCTGGAACAGCTCTTCGGCCTGCTGCCTGATGTTGTCCATGCTGCGCAGACTGGCGGCGCCAACCAGCAGCAGGGCGAGACAGGGCACGGTGACGGCCAGGATCAGTTGGGTTTTGATGGTGAGGTTGCCTGCCAGCATGTTGACTCCTTGGTGTGTTGCTGTGTCGCTACTGTAGCGGCTCGTCATGACGGTTCGCCGTCATGGGGGTCGGTATTCCCTGTCGACCCGGTGAAAAAAGGTTCATCGCGGCTTTCCGGGGAAGGCCGCCTTGATTTTCAGAAAAAAGTATTCTGAGTCCCTAAATCCATATGCCATGCGCTTTATCACTTTGATCTTGTTGTTCACCCCTTCCAGCACACTCGTGTGCATCGGGTAGT